>DBBC01000140.1 GCA_002292025.1 Firmicutes bacterium UBA994 | reverse complement strand
CTGTTTTCATCCTTCCGATGGTACCACAGGCGGCATGGGCGTCTCCTCAGCCTAGCTAGGCAATTTCTACGAGGCGAGCGTGCCAAGAGAAGTAACGATTGAATGCCTAGGTGCTTAGGCAGGTACCTTTTGCTTCGTCTTCGCGGCTTCGCGTGAGCATTCCCTTCTCTAGCGCAATACCCGGGACACACCAAGAAAATGCTGGCATGATCCGAGAATGGGAAGCTGTGAAGCAAAAGGCTCCGTCCCTAATGCTTCATGGGCGAAAGGGTGAGCGCGCCTGTGCGCGGCGCACTTGTCGCAGCGCGCTGTGCCACATAAAAAGCGACAGAGGAATAACCAAGTACACAAACTCGGCGCGCTCTGTGCTTAGCAGCCAATTATAAGTGCCATGCAGCAACACGGGCATGACGATGGCCGCCATGAGGTAGTAGCGGCTTCGTGTGGGAGAGAACTTAGCTCGTCCCACATAGTACCCCATAAATGCGCCAAAAAGCGCATGCGCGGGCACGGCCAACACCATCCGCGCCAGTGCGACCGCTGTGCCGCCTTGCGCTACATACAGAACGTTTTCCACCGCGGCAAAACCCAGCGCGGATGTAATAGCATACATCATGCCGTCATATGGTTCATTGAAGGCAGGGTGGCGATATGCCGGCCAAAAGAATGCGAGGAACTTTACGGTTTCCTCTACTAAGGCAACGACAATGAAGATTTCGACTAAGTTAAAGAACAAGCTCCCCGTCTCCGCCAAAAGCGAGAGTGCCCACTGCAAAGAAAGCCCAATGATTACCGCAGGGATCACGCTCAGCATACCCAGCACGAACACCTTTAACAGTAACAAACGCGGTTCTTTCTCGTACTTGTCCCGCACGTAAAAATACGTGAACAAGGCAACCACCGGAGCTAAGGCCAGCGCCATGAGTAGCAACAAGCAAACCTCCACACAACTAAGGACGGCACGTCGCCTTGCGCTTCGTCCTAGCGCTTATTACTTTGCCACGTAAGGGCTAGGTGTAGTACTTTCCGCTTCGCGCGCGGCAGCGCGGTGCTACGGCGGTCAATCTCAAGACGAGAACCATCTGTAAAATGGATGCACAGGCGCAATGCCACCGGAGACAAATCTTTGGACGCGACCTCACATACCTCGGCCGTCTGCACCGTCTTACCGCTTAGCACGGATGTCAGCTCGCGGTTGTGCCTGAACTCAAACTGAGTTCCCTCGACTGCATATGTCTGTTCTATAATCTGAGCGCTTATCTGCTTCACCCCCTGTAACTCTGACTCTTCTCTGCAGATAATATTAGCCATCGTCCGTAAATATCCTGCTCCTTTTTAGACTTTGCGGGCGCGAATAGCCATAAACAGCGGAATCTCTTTACGTGCCGTATCTTTAGCCGGTTTATGCGGTCCAGGTTCATCTATCTTTGGGCTGGTCCACTCCTCCATGTGGTCCACATAAAGGCCGGCATTGCCAAGAGTGTTAATGTAAGCTTGGAGTGGACGGTGAAAGTGGGTAGTTACAGGCGATTTCTGCCCCTGTGCGATGTGAGAAGGATGTACCTTAATCTTTACATCGATGCTGTTCATGTACCTGCTTATCAAGCGCGACTGCAGTTTAGCGCTAGGGTCATAGTGCCAGTCGGCGTGCTGCGGCACACGGAAGCATGGGTGCATCATAACTACTACTACCTTGCCGTTTGGTTTTAACAGGCGGTAACAAGCCTGCCATACTGCTGAAAGTGGCGTAATGTTCTGGATGGCCAGCACCACGGTTACAGCGTCAAAGGATAAGGGCAATACATTGACGAGAGGGTGGCCAGCCGTATCCAGCAGCCGGGTTACATCGGCCGTTATGTAACTGATGGGCAGCTTGTCAGTTTTATTGCGCTCTTTGGCCTTGGCGATCAGTTGTTCCGCAGCGTCAATGCCCACTACCTTGCAGCCTTCCTTAGCTAAGAAGCGCCCGAGCACACCCTGCCCGCACCCTAAGTCAAGCACCACGTACTCCCCCCGAGTTTTGCGACGCTCAAGCATACGCAACACACCGGGCATGATTACCTCGCGTTGAAAATCGCTGCCGTCATCGCCAACTAAACGGTCGTACCACTCCGCAACTTCCCCCCAATGAGTGGAAGTTTCTCGCCCACCAGACTTATCCTGGATGCCAACGGGTACGCGCCGAGCGGGCGTCATCGTACCCGCCTTGCGGTAGGCAGCCTCAATCCTCTGCGTGCGTGCGGGGCGCGGGGACTTATCGTGCTGTGGGCGTGCCCGTTCGTCCACGGGCGAGGGGCCTTGCTTGTTGTCTTCCCGGCGTCGTCGTTGCTTTTCTTCATCTGGTACGCGCAGCGCTTGGCGTTGTCTCCACGGCGGTTGCCTAGGGGGCATATCGTAGGCCTCACTTTCATGGGTTTTAAGAGCAGTGTAACACACTAGCGCAAGCTGCGCACCTTGACTCCCTTATTTCTCAGAAGTATACTCGTGCTACTCGGCTAAGGACCTACGTTGCGGGTTTGCAGCCACAGAACTGCACAGGGAATGGGGTATGTAGAATGGCATTTGTCAGTGTAAAAAGCCTCTATCGCGATACAGCACAGTATCTTAATCAAGAGGTAGCGGTTGCAGGCTGGATACGTACCTTGCGTGCTTCGAACACCATTGGGTTTATTGAGCTTAATGACGGTTCGTTCTTTAAGAACGTACAAGTTGTGTTTGCTGCCTCACAACCTGATTTCGCCGCGCTAGCTAAGCTTCCAATCGCCACGGCCATCACCGTAAGGGGCAAAGTAGTGGCCAGCGAGGCGGCTAAGCAGCCGTTTGAGATTTTAGCGCACGCTATTGACGTAGAAGCACTGTCCGACAGCGACTACCCGCTGCAAAAAAAGCGGCACAGCCTAGAGTACCTACGGGAAATCGCCCACCTGCGCCCCCGCACCAATCTTTTCTCGGCAATATTTAGGGTACGTTCGGTGCTAGCCCATGCCGTTCACTGCTTTTTTCAGGAGCGCGGGTTCGTTTATGTCCACGCGCCCATCATCACGGGCAGTGATGCCGAGGGCGCGGGCGAGATGTTTAGAGTGACCACGCTTGACCTGCTAAATGTGCCTAAACAGGATGGCAAGATAGATTTTAGGCCGGATTTTTTTGGCCGAGAGGCATACCTGACCGTCAGCGGTCAACTAGAGGCGGAGATTTTCGCCTTGGCTTTTAGGAACGTGTATACGTTTGGCCCGACCTTTCGCTCAGAAAACAGCAACACGTCGCGACACGCGGCAGAGTTCTGGATGATTGAGCCTGAACTGGCTTTCGCCGATCTGGGCCTAAACATGGCAAATATCGAGGAATTAATAAAATATGTGATTTCCTGCGTATTGCGTGAGTGCCCCGAAGAGATGGATTTTTTTAACGAATTTCTGGATAAAGGGCTGTTGGCACGCTTAGAAAATGTCGCGCGCTCTAAATTTGCAGAGATTACCTACACGGAAGCAGTGTCCTTGCTGCAGCAGTCAGGACAAAAGTTTGAATTCAAGGTCGAATGGGAAAAAGGCCTGCAGACCGAGCATGAACGATATCTCAGCGAACAGGTCTTTAAGCGCCCGGTGTTTGTCACTCACTACCCGAAAGAACTGAAGTCTTTCTATATGCGACAAAACGACGACGGACTCACCGTCGCCGCGACAGACCTCTTAGTGCCCGGGATTGGAGAACTGGTCGGCGCTAGTCAACGCGAAGAGCGCTACGACAAGCTAGTGTCCCGCATGCAAGAGCTTAACATGCCGCTCGCGCCCTATTGGTGGTACCTTGAGCTGCGCAAATACGGCGGGGTCAAACACTCCGGCTACGGGGTAGGCTTTGAGCGGCTAGTCATGTATATTACCGGCGTGGCGAACATCCGCGATGTTATCGCCTGCCCCCGTACTGTAGGCAATCTAAAGATTTAGAGCGGGTCATCGCCCCAATCTTGCAAGGGAGCCCAAGCAATAGTGGGCAATCCGTGCTTTGCCCCGACCGTTCCCACCATTACTTCCGACTGCCATTGTCCTTGGGCGAAGTGATACTCTAGGGTCAGCTTATTCACAGCGCCAAGCGGGCGCAGAAGAACCTTGCTCTCCGGCACAAGGTGCAGTTCTCCCTCGCCACAATGATCAAAGGACAGGCGGGACATTCGCCCAAAAAACAAATAGAGCTGCCTTAGCTCCTGCCCCTTGACGCGCAGTGTAACGTACTTGAGTTTAAGGTCAGTCAGGTCCCCCGGCAACAGGTTCGCCTCTTCGCTTAGCTCCCTTAGCACTGCGCTGTAGGGGTCACACTTGTCTTGCGCTTCCACGTGCCCACCCACTGGCGCCCAAGTGTTAGGGAAAAGTGTGTGCGTAGGGGACCGCAACAGCATCAGCCAATGGTCTTGATGCAACAGATAGGCAGCGGCAAAAGTACGGATGCGCACGCGGTCCTCCTAGATAAAAAGAGTCCTTGGCAATTCGCACTGCCAAGGACTCCCTTACATTACATTAAATTGAGCCAAGTGCCGTAGAGGTCCGCCAGACGGCCTAGGGCCAGTGAGATACGACCGGCCACCACGTTGCCAAACGATACCCCGAAAGTCACCATCATCAGCCAGCGTCCCACGTGCGACACTCCTCTTAGCGGTGCGCTCTGCTTAATGGAAAAGAGGAAATAGGTAAGCACGACTATTACACCAAAAGCCAAGATGAAATTGTCGAAGCTCCGATTGAGCAGAAAGTTCCCTGCTTGGTCGTGTACGATAAGGTCAACCATCGAAGCTCTCATCTGCATCAGACCTTGGGAGTAAAGAGCGGTGTAGAGGGAGAGACCCACGCCGTTGCCGACCAAGTAGGCAATCGGCCAGCGGCTGACCCAGCCATAGCCCTTGATAAAGCGAGCGTACAGCATCACCCCGAGGATTAGCGGCACTAGGAAGTGCCACTGATCATCTCGCGTGATTCTAAGCCAGCCAAAACGGTGGATATTGCCGATGGCCATCCCTATGGTGTGGCCTGCGGCCGCGCCTACGAAGATGTGCTCCGCCACACGATACACTACATTTTCCTTATATAAAAAGGAAAATATAGCGAGGATGGCGGCTGCCATAACCCAATGCCAAATATTTGTAGAAACCATAGTATCACCTCCTTAAATGGGGTAAATTAGCCGTCCTTTTTCCCATACCTGCTAACAAGATAGGCCACATTGCCAATAAGAATAAAGGCGACAACAACCAAGTGCCCGGCAGATTGGGCGTCCATTTTAGCCACGGCCCGGCCAGGTGCTTCCAGCAGGAGCTCGTATTCGGCAGCGCCGCGCAGCCCCTGTAGCAACCCCTGCAGCTGCCCGGAGTGGAAGAACGGCACAGCCGCCGGTACGCTGACCGTAACGACGCCGGCTGCCATCTGCAGGCCCATGGGATCGACCGCTTGGCGGATCCAAGCGTTAAACCCAGGGTCACCAGCCGCAAACTCGATAACGTAGCCGAAGTCCAAAACGTCATTGATGCCCTGCATAACGGGGAGGTCGTCGATAGAGCGGCCGGTAAAGTCAGTGGTAATAACGCGCGCGTCGCGGGCGAAAGCGGCAATGGCTGCTTCGCCGCCAGCTTTAAAACCTAAATTAGCGAAATCCACGCCATACCTACCACCGCGCGCTTCGAGATCTTTGGTGATCATTTCGGCCATCATC
>DBBC01000105.1:255-3381 GCA_002292025.1 Firmicutes bacterium UBA994 | reverse complement strand
ATCTATTCTTGTGCCGGAAGAGGCCCTAGATTTAAGCGAAGTCTGCGCCCGTTTAAAGCGCGGCCAGCAACGCGGGAAACTGCACAGCATTATTGTCGTGTGCGAAGGCGCAGGTGAAGGGTTTAAGCTTGGCGACTTCGTGCGTCAGTGTACCGGCTTTGACACCAGAGTCACCGTGTTAGGGCATGTACAGCGCGGCGGTAGCCCTACCGCGCGGGATAGGGTGCTGGCCAGCACCATGGGCGCTAAAGCCGTGGATCTGCTTGTGGAAGAGCAAGGTGGCGTAATGGTGGGGGTAAAGCGGGGCGAAATCATAGCTATTCCCATCAGTGATGCCCTAGCCGCAGGTTCAACTTTCAAACACCAGTCTTATCGTTTGGCCGTAATTCTGGCGCAGTAATGGCAATAACGAGTGTCCACTATATCTCGGGGGTGACTTGATGAAAAGAACTTTGCCGCCGCTACGCTCCCGCCCTGCCGTGCCCCCTATCTATCAAACATCTGTCTTTGCCTTTGACTCCCTAGAGCAGGTGGACCAAGCCTTTAGCGGCGAAGCAGGCGCTTTTGTCTATTCCCGCTACGGCAACCCAACTGTCCAAGCGCTAGAAATAGCCTTAGCTAGCCTAGAGCGGACGGAAGCAGCTTTAGTCGCCTCCTCGGGCATGGCCGCATTGACTATCGCCGCGCTTTCCCTCTGCGGTCAGGGCGATCACATTATTGCGGCGCAAGACCTATACGGCGGTACGCAAGCGCTGTTTCAGCGCGACTTTGGCCGATGGGGTATCGATGTCACCTTGGTGGACGTATTAAACACAGCCAGAGTAGAGGAAGCCATTCGTCCTACCACCAAACTTATCTTTGTCGAGACCATCTCTAACCCCCTGATGAAAGTCGCCGATTTGTCACGCTTGGCCGCGTTAAAGCGTGGGTTTGACATACCGCTGATGGTAGACAATACTTTCGCCAGCCCGGTGCTGTGTCGGCCCAGCGAGTGGGGGGCAGACCTAGTCATGGAAAGCCTGACCAAATACCTAAACGGACACTCGGACGTTTTAGCAGGCGCAGTGATGGGCTCTAAGCAGCTAATTGACAGCATGCGGCCGCTACATACTAATTTTGGTGCGGTGGCCAGCCCATTCGATGCCTGGTTGGTGCAAAGAAGCTTGCACACCTTAAAGCTCCGCATGCATCAGCACTGCCAAAACGCCATGCGATTGGCGGAGTTTCTCGCTTCGCAGCCCAAAGTGATGACCGTGTACTACCCTGGGCTGCCGGGGCATCCCCAGCATACTCTGGCCGCCGCACAGATGACGTCCTTCGGCGGCATGCTGAGCTTTGTCGTCGAAGGCGGATATTATGGTGCGGCGCAGGTCATTAAACGCCTAGAGTGGGTAGATTTTGTGCCGAGTTTGGGCGGCAGCTCGACTACGGTTTCCCATCCTGCTAAAACCAGTCACCGTGGCATGACAGGAATGGACCGCGTCAAGCTGGGGATAGACGACGGTCTTATCCGCGTCTCGGCCGGGCTAGAGGATGGGGACGATATCTGCGCCGATTTTGCCCAAGCGTTAGCTTGGTGATGTTGTTGGACTGAAGCAATTAACGAGAGGAGTAATGCCGGTGAGGCAAACGATAGTCCTAGTGCTTTTGGCCTTAGTTCTTTTGACCTTGGTACTTTTGACATCACCCGCGTCAGCACAACAAGAGCCGCCTCCCGCTGACGACGTGGTCATCGAATTTGCGCGCGGGAGGGTACTGGCGTTAGTTGAACTGCCAGCTGAAGAAGGGCGAGGCGAAACAGGCTTTGAACTGCGCGAGTTTGACCTGCGGGTTGAAATACTAAGCGGCAGCCTGCGCGGCCAAACCGTGGACATCAGGCATGTGCTTACCGGTACCCCGGCCTTTGATATCGTAGTTGCACCCGGCCAGCGTGTGCTGATCGCCGTGGAAAAGCTGGAGGGTGAAGTCGTGGGGCTGGCCATTGCTGACCACGAGCGCGACCGCTATTTGCTGGCCTTAGCCATTGTGCTAGGCATATTGCTGATCGGCCTAGGCGGCAAGAAAGGGCTGTTTAGCCTGCTTTCGCTTGGTCTGGTTGGGGTGCTGATTATCTTTGTGCTCATCCCGCTCTTGCTGCGCGGCTACAACCCCATTACCTTAGCCGTAGTCGTGGCCGCAGCGGCCACTACATTTACTACTACTCTGGTAGGCGGAGCTAACCGCAAAGCTGCCGCCGCCATTGTTGGCACAGTGGGCGGCCTAGGCGTGGCTGGAGTGCTGGCCATTGTGGTGGGCGGTGCTATTCACACCACCGGGTTAGCGGGTGAAGAGGCGCAGATGCTGGCCTTTATTCCCCAAGGGGTGGCCTTTGACTTCCGCGGCTTACTGATGGCGGGGATTATTATCGGGGCCCTCGGCGCCATTATGGACACCGGTATGAGCATTTCCTCCGCTGTGGCCGAAGTGCGGCGGGCGAGCCCTAGTTTACGAAAAAAGGAACTTTTTTGGGTGGGCATGAACGTCGGGCGCGACGTAATGGGCACCATGGTTAACACACTAATCCTAGCATACACCGGCGGTTCGCTCGCACTGCTCCTTTTGGTGCAGGCGTATGAAATTGAGTTTATCCGGCTCATCAACATGGACTCCATCGCCAGCGAAGTGTTGCGATCTCTAGCTGGGAGCATTGGCTTGGTGTCCGCCATCCCCCTCACCGCCCTAGCGGCGGCATTCTTGGCCAAGACAACAAAAAAAGCCGACTAAAGACCAGTCCGCCTAGGTGTGTGGGTCAAGCGGGTATTGTCCTTCCCGCGCAGCTAGCATCCCTATGGCTTCACTATCTCCGCTTCATCTGTTAATTGCTCCCACAACAGCTCAATGCCCAGCTTCTTTACCCAATAAGCCAGATATTCTAAGTCCAGCCCCCCGTATTGCACTTCATATACCCTCAGCGCATCAGTGAATTGTTTTTCACTTCCGCCGGACAGCTTTGCCCATCTGAGTTTGGCTAATATTGTGTCCTCAGGAGCTGAGACCTGCAATTCCATATTCATAAAGCTGACGCTAACTTTGCGGGAAAACCGCGACCGGTCAAACTCTCCACCCGTTAACACCCAAAAATCAACT
>DBBC01000105.1:0-170 GCA_002292025.1 Firmicutes bacterium UBA994 | reverse complement strand
CCAATAAGCCAGATATTCTAAATCTAGTCCCCCGTATTGCACTTCATACACCCGTAGCGCATCAGTAAACTGTTTTTCACTGCCGCCGGACAGCTTCGCCCATCTAAGTTTAGCTAAAATTGTGTCCTCAGGAGCTGAGACCTGCAATTCCATATTCATAAAGCTGACGC
>DBBC01000084.1 GCA_002292025.1 Firmicutes bacterium UBA994 | reverse complement strand
TGAGGTGAGACCGCTCCACTCTAGGCTGTCGAGTAGGATACCGTCCTCGACAAACGGCAAAGTACCGTCAACGCTTGGGTCGGGGGCGGCAATTACGCGCGTAATGGGCAAGTTGTACAGCTGGGCGAACTCAAAGTCCCGCACGTCGTGCGCTGGCACGGCCATCACCGCACCGGTGCCGTAGCTGGCCAGCACATAGTCGGCCACCCAGATTGGCAACCGCTCCCCTGTCACGGGATGAATCGCATAGGCCCCAATAAACACTCCGGTCTTGGCGTGCGTCGAAGAAAGGCGGTCGACCTCGCTTTGCTTGTTGACGTAAGCGCGATACAACGCGACCTCGCTCAGGCGATCCTGCGCGGTGAGGGCATCTACCAGTGCGTGTTCCGGGGCCAGAACCAGATAAGTACAGCCCAGCAGCGTGTCGGCTCGTGTGGTGAACACTTCGAACCCCGCCGTGCTGTCAGCCACGGCAAAACGGATCGTCGCACCCGTACTCTTGCCGATCCAGTTCTTTTGCATGGTCTTGGTTTTTTCTGGCCACGCCAGACCATCTAAGCCCGCCAACAGTGACTCGGCGTAGTGGGTAATCTTAAAGAACCATTGTGTTAGGTTCTTTTTCGTAACCTCGGTTTGGCATCGCTCGCAAGCGGCCCCATCCACTTGCTCGTTGGCGAGCGAAGTGTTGCAGCTTGGGCACCAGTTTACGGGGGCCTCCTTGCGGTAGCTTAGACCTCGCTCAAAGAGCTTTAAGAATAGCCATTGCGTCCACTTGTAGTAATCCGGCTCGCACGTCACCACTTCGTAGTCCCAATCAAACATCGCGCCCATAGTGCGCAGTTGCCTGCGCATGGTGTCGATGTTCTGCATGGTAGAGTCACGCGGGTGCACGCCGGTTTTTATGGCAAAGTTCTCTGCCGGTAAGCCAAAGGCGTCAAAGCCCATCGGCTCAAACACCTCGAAACCCTGCATGCGCTTGACGCGGGCGTAAGAGTCGGTCAAGCCAAAGTTCCACCAGTGGCCGACATGCAAGTTGGCCGCCGAGGGGTAGGAGAACATCTCTAGGCAGTAGAGTTTTTTGGCGACCCGCTCGGGCCTAAACTTGTAGAGCTTGTTTTCCTCCCACTGCTGTTGCCACTTAGCATCGATGTGTTTGCCGTACTTGGCCATACGATCAGCTCCTTAAATATAGATAAAAGACAAAAGGCAAAAGATAAAAGACAAAAAGCCTTTCATCTCGTAAAGAGACGAAAGACAGTTCTCCCGTGGTACCACTCTTATTGATGTAGTGAATTTGCGTCAAGCGTTAACCCATAAGGGCTTTGCGCAGCCAGCAAATTCACAGCACCCGCTTAGAGGCAGATAACGGTGCCACCCGGTGCCAACTCCAAGGCGAGTTTCAGGTCGCTTAGCCACTGCCTTGCACCGCCCGGCAGCTCTCTGCGGCATTATTACCTTACTGCTCCTTGTCACTGTTGTTGTTCACAACATTAGCATGAGGCCTACGGCATGTCAAGCAGTTTAGCGTTTTCGAGATACAGCTCAACAGCCTCTTGAAGATTTTCTGTCGCCTCGGAGATTGTGTCGCCGGCGCTTGCAACTCCGAGCTCCGGACACTTCGAGACATACCCATCGGACTCTCTCCAAACAACCATGGTGTAACCAAGTGCCATCATCAGTAACACCTCCTAGTGATGATATAATGAGCCCATGTCAACGGTTCAGCTTGTAAGTTACCCTAGCGCCACGGCCCGCCTTTTTGATTATGTTCTTGGCTAGCAGACGATTGAGAACTCGAATGGTCTTGGCCTTGCCAAGTTCGATTTCGGCGTCAATCTCTTGCCGAGAAAGCGCTACCCCTTCCTGCAAGACATCGTATACCAGCTGCTCATCTTTACACAGCCACGATGATTCCGCCCTTGTGACCGGCAGCACGATCTTGATGCTATTTTCGCTGACGTCGAAACTTGGCTTAACAACGCTGTCTACATAGAGGGCATTGATGCGCGCTATGCCGGTGCCGAACTTCTCTATCATGTGCAATCGATGGAACACGCCTGCTATGATAGGATTTCGCAAAACCGAAATATTCCCCTGCAAATACTCTTCTTTGGTCAGACCAGCCGGTAGTCCTCCCGGGGATCTGATTTCCACTCTATCTTCATGCATGGCGATTTGTACATAGGCGTTAATGTCCCACACCCTATGCACTATGGCATTGGCCAATGCTTCACGGTAGGACTCTCTGGGGATGAGTTCTCGTTGAACCCTGCTATAGCCTTCGATTTCTTCAAAGATATAGTACTGCTCGAAAATCGCTAAAGCACGGCGAAATTGTGTTAGCAACGATTGCTTGCTGACTGTTTCTCTGTACATGATTTGGTTTATGCTCTTGCCAAAACGCGCAATATCGACGCCGGAAAAACTGATGTCGTTTCTGTCTGCCAACAACTCCCCGGCGACATTGTAGTAGCCGTCTTTGTTGTACAAGGCTAATGTCTTTAAGATATCTAGGCTTAATTTTTCTACTCCGACTGCGTCTCGTAAACTAGCCTCCAGTACGGTAAACTGCAAATCTTGCTGAGCGGCCTTTCTCCCCTCGTAGTCCATATTGAGGCCGTCCATCGCCAGCCGCCGCAGTTCAAACCTGTCTACCTCCACTGTTGCAGCGGCTGAGCGCTTGTAGGCTTTCCCCTGATAGAAATAGGGGGTTTCTTTGCCCTTTTTCACCATAAGGCTAATGATTCGCTTATCCCCTATTATCTTCTCGCTAATTGCATATTGCGGGGCAGGTTGAAGCGAATCGTTGATCATGTTCTCAACCCGCAGGGCCTCTTCTTTAGGGTTCTCGATTCCCGACACATTCCCATTATCATCTACGCCAAATAGAATCTCGCCGTCCTTGTAATTGGCGTATGCGCTCACCGTCTTGAGAAAAGTGCGGGTGACCTGAGCCTTAAGCTCTAGACGTTCGGTTTCCTTAATATCCACAGGGACACCTCCTGCGATAGATGCGCTTGCGTCTAGTTTATCATGAAAGCGAAACAATTGCAACGTTAGGCTCTGCGTTGCAATTATCGTTGCATATTTATAGCGAAATAAACGTTGTCGTTGCAAATCGATGCGCAACGACAAAACTCATCTCCCAATTGGTAGCCGCAGCGTTTGCCCGGGATGAATCACAGGTGAATCTAGGAGGCCGTTGAGTTGACGCAGGCGATAGACGTAAGCTCTGCGGTCTAAATTGGGGGGAGCAAGCTGCGCCGCAATCCCCCACAGCGTGTCACCCGGCGCGACGATGTAGGTGGAGTACGCCGCTGGCTGAAGCGCTGCCGTGCTATCCGCAAAAAAACTAACAATTGCTGTCAACGCCAATATAACGGTGACCCCGACAATTACACTGCGCACATCTGTTCCCTCCGAACATGTGTTCTTAGTCCCAATATACACACATGTGTTCGCACTGTCAAGCAAAACAGCAAACGAGTGTTTGACTATGCTGACATACTATGCTATAGTCATTGCAACCCAACAGTTTGTTGCCCCTTAGTGTTTTTAGTGGATAGTAATCACCGAATTGGAGAGGTGGCTTGCTATGAAGACAGGTCTCACCAAACGCCAACTAGAGATACTGGAGTTTATTAAGCACGAGGTGCGCGCCAAAGGCTACCCCCCTTCCGTGCGGGAAATTGGCCTTGCGGTGGGGCTTAACTCTAGCGCCACCGTTCACAGTCACCTCGCGCGTCTAGAGTCAAA
>DBBC01000029.1 GCA_002292025.1 Firmicutes bacterium UBA994 | reverse complement strand
CAAAAGACAAAAAACAAAAGAGGAATAATCCACTAAGACACTAATGGGCACGAAGATACACATAGCAACTATAATTCAGCTGTTGTACAATTGACTCGGAGGGGGGTTGCGCTTGCGTCAGGTCGGCGAGGTTACTGCGGTGCACGGGAACACGGCTACAGTCAAAGTACAACAGCATCCTGCCTGCGCGGCTTGTCGGCAAAAGTGTGCCATAGCGCATGAAGCAAAGGAAGTTTCCGTTGTGGCCGAAAACTACGCGCAGGCCGAAGTAGGGGATTGTGTGAATATAGAGCTCAGCGATACTAAGGTGCTAAAAGCAGCGTTCTTGATGTACATAGTACCCGTTCTTATGCTGTTCGCAGGTGTCGGCATAGGTATGTGGGTTGGCTTAGGCGAAACTAAGGCCTTGTTCTTAGGTCTTCTGGGACTTATGGGTTCCTTTTTGGCACTTAAGTTTGTGGTTGATCCTTACATTCGTCGGCAAACGGGGTATAATCTTGCCATAGTAAGTATTGCTAAACAATATGACTATAAGGAGAGTAGATAATTTATGGCTAGCAGTGTCGTGATCGCAACTCAAACCACCTTCAAAACCGAAGTACTGCAGTCCACACAACCAGTTTTGGTCGACGTTTGGGCGGCGTGGTGCAATCCTTGCCGTATGCTAGCGCCGATTCTGGAGCAGTTGGCCACCGAGCAGAAAGGCAAACTCAAGGTCGTGAAGGTTAACTCAGACGAAAACATGTCTTTGGCTATGGAACTTGAAATTATGAGTTTGCCCACACTTATCCTTTTTAAGCATGGGAAAGAAGCCACGCGTTTAGTTGGTTTAATGTCCAAGCCGCAGATTTTAAGTAGGCTTACGCCGTATCTATAGGGTGCGCACGTGAAGAGGATAGACCTGCGCAGTGACACTTTAACCGCGCCTTGTGTCCGTATGCGGGAAGCGATGCAGCTCGCGGAGGTGGGCGATGATGTCTACGGCGAAGACCCGACCGTAAATGCCCTTGAGGAAAAGGCAGCACGCCTGCTCGGCAAAGAGAGCGGTCTGTTTGTGCCGAGCGGAACTCAGGGTAACCTAATTGCGCTTTTGACGCACTGCCGGCGCGGCGATGAGGTTATACTCGAGGCACAGTCACACATCTTTATGTACGAAGTAGGTGGTATGTCCGCTTTGGGTGGGTTAATCCCGCGGTGCATACAGGGCGAGCAGGGCGCGCTGTCGCCGTCCGACGTCCGCGCCAACATACGTGAAGATGACATCCATTGCCCGCCTACCGGGCTTATCTGTATCGAAAACACGCACAACCGCGCCGGCGGAACGGTAATCAGCGTGGAGCAGACACGAACGCTAAGACAGGTGGCTGATGAGTACAATGTACCGCTGCACTTAGACGGCGCGCGTCTTTTTAACGCAGCGGCGGCCTTAGGGCGACCAGTGGGTGACCTCGGCTCACCCTGTCACTCCATCAGCCTTTGTCTGTCCAAAGGGCTCGGCGCACCTGTGGGTTCGGTGCTGGTCGGCGACGGCGAATTTATCACCCGTGCCCGTAAGGTGCGCAAGATGCTCGGCGGCGGCATGCGTCAAGCGGGGATTATCGCCGCGGCGGGACTTTATGCTCTAACCAATAATGTTGACAGGCTAGCTGACGATCATCGCCACGCCAAAAAATTGGCTTTAGGGCTATCTCAGCTTGGGTTCGAACTTGACATTGATTCAGTCCAGACAAACATTGTGAAAGCCAATACGCGGCCACTCGGAGTTACCGGCCCCGTTTTGCAGGAGCGCCTAGAAACGGCAGGCGTTAAGATGCTCTACATGGGACCGGACATAGTTAGGTTTGTCACACATCTAAACGTGGATGAGCAGGATATTGACGAGGCCTTGCAGATAATTCGCTTTGTGGTGAGGTAGGATTCAGTGCAGTAAAGCGAGGGATGAGGCATGGCGCGCGTGTTAGTAGGGATGAGCGGCGGCGTTGACAGTGCGGTAGCGGCTTATCTGCTACAACAAGCGGGTCACGATGTCTATGGTGCGACAATGCGCCTGTGGATTGATGGGGATGGACCCGTGGCGGGGGGATGTTGCGCGCTTACCGCCGTAGAAGATGCGCGCCAAGTGGCTGGGAAGCTTAACATCCCACACTTCGTGCTTAACTACCGTGATGCCTTTCGCGCAAGCGTAGTCGACCCTTTTGTCAGCGAGTATCAAGCGGGGCTTACGCCTAACCCGTGTATAGCCTGTAACAGCCGCATCCGCTTTACACATTTTCTCGCGCAAGCCCGGTCTGTGGGGTGTGATCTTGTCGCCACGGGGCACTACGCCCAGATTGAGCGGCTTAGCCAAGGCTGGCGCTTAAAAAAAGCACAGGACATACGCAAGGACCAGACCTATATGCTTTTCCGCATGACCGAGGCCGAGCTTTCCGCTACGCTCTTTCCCTTGGGAGTCCTAGAGAAAAGCGAAGTGAGACGCATCGCCTCACGCCTAAATCTCAGCGTAGCCGACAAACCCGACAGCCAAGAAATCTGCTTTGTTCCCGATAACGACTATCGCTCTTTTTTGCGCCGCGCAGGGGTGCGCGACACGCTAGGCGCCATTGTCGACGAGAACGGGCGCATCCTTGGTACGCACAATGGCATTTTCAACTATACGGTTGGCCAACGCAAAGGGCTGGGCCTTACCTCGCCTTCGCCCCTGTACGTAGTTAAGATCGACGCAAAGAAAAATCAGGTCGTTGTAGGCGGGTCCGAGCAGCTGATGCGCCAAGATGTAATTATCACAGATTTGCACTTACTAGAGACGCCCTCACCAACGCACTTACTGCGGGGCAAAGTGCGCTACTCGGCACAGGATATGCCTTGCACTTTGTCAGTCACAGGCCAAGACCGGGCTGTGGTGCGCTTTATCGAACCCGTACGCGCCCCCACTCCCGGCCAGTCCCTAGTTTTGTACCACGACGACTACGTATTAGGCGGCGGCAGGATCATTTCTGTTGACAACATCGCGCCGGACCACTATACTGAGTCTCAAGAAGGCGTTGATGGGAAGATGGGGCGCGGCACTAGCAGAGAGGGCTCACATTGGTGTGAGTGAGCCTTAGCGGTCTTACCCCAAGCCACCCCGGAGCCTGTGGTTGCGAGACCGCCGGACGCCCCGTTATCAGCATGCTGAGTGACCGCCGTCTGGCGGTAAGCAGGGTGGTACCACGAGACTCTCGTCCCTGACGACGGGGGTCTTTTTTGCATATAGGGAGGTATACTGATGAAATATCAAAGCGCCGATACCTTGCGCACATCGTTTCTCGAGTTTTTTCGCGGCAAAGGCCATACAGTTTTGCCCAGTGCATCGCTTGTACCCGTCGACGACCCGACTTTGCTGTGGATTAACAGCGGCGTGGCTACACTGAAACCGTATTTTTCCGGTCAACAGACACCGCCTAACCCCCGCCTAGCCAACAGCCAGAAGTCTATCCGCACCAATGATATAGAAAACGTAGGCAGAACCGCCCGCCATCATACGCTGTTTGAGATGCTGGGCAATTTTTCTATTGGCGAATACTTTAAGAAAGAAGCCATTCAATGGGCGTATGAATACTTAACCCAGACAGTTGGTTTCGCTTCGGAAAGGCTCTGGGTCAGCGTGCATCCCGAGGATGACGAGGCATGGAGCTTGTGGCTTGAGAATACGGGCGTGCCCGCGGAGCGCATGGTTAAGCTTGTGGATAACTTCTGGGACATCGGGCCCGGCCCATGCGGTCCCAACTCCGAAATCTATTACGACCGCGGCAGCGACTATGGTTGTGAAAACTCCAACTGTGCTCCCGGGTGTGATTGTGAACGCTACTTAGAAATCTGGAACTTAGTTTTTTCACAGTACAATCACAATGATGACGGGACATATACGCCGCTGCCGCGCAAAAACATCGACACAGGCATGGGACTTGAGCGTCTGGCATCCGTCGTGCAGGGGGCTGAGACTAACTACGGTACTGACCTTTTCCAGCCTTTTATTCGCCATGTAGAGCGGTTGACTGGCCAAAGTTACTCTGACCACCAGATGGCGATGAACGTCATAGCCGACCATGTGCGCGCCATCACCTTTGCTGTCGCGGATGGCGCCCTTCCCGCCAACGAAGGGCGCGGGTATGTGATTAGGCGCCTGCTGCGGCGCGCGGTACGCTACGGTGGGCAACTCGGCCTTAAACACCCTTTCCTGTGCGATATGGTGCCACTTGTGGCGAGGGTGATGTCGCAATCCTACCCTGAAGTCACGGAGCAACAAGATTATGTCGCGCGCATTGTGCGCCGCGAAGAAGAAAGATTCCTTGAGACGCTAGACGAGGGCACGCAACTCTTTTTGCATCTCGCGCGCGAACTCTCGTCCTCTGGTGCAAAGGAGTTAAGCGGTGCTCAAGCCTTCCGCCTCTATGACACCTTTGGCTTCCCTTTAGACCTAACCACAGACTTAGCGCGTGAACACGGATTCACCGTAGACAGCGCAGGCTTTGCGATAGCTATGGAGGAGCAGCGCCAGCGGGCACGCTCGGCCCGCACGGATGTGGCCAGTGACTTTGGCAAGGTGAACCACTTCGCTGCCTTACTGCCCACCCGCTTCACCGGGCTAGACGAGATTACAAGCGAAGCTGTCGTAGTCGGGTTATTGGTTGACGGTAGCCCCAAAGAAGCTCTCAGCGCAGGAGAAAAGGGAGCTGTACTGCTTGACTGCACACCTTTCTACGCCGAGAGCGGCGGGCAAGTAGGCGACCGAGGGTGTATTCGTTTTAAGGGCGGCAAATTTAAAGTAGAAGATACGCAGAAGTATTTTGGCAGTCTCAACCTGCATTTGGGCGAGCTAACACACGGCACGCTCGCTCTAGGCGATACCGTCGTCGCCGAAGTTGACAGCACTATGCGACAGGCGCTGGCGCGCGCCCATACCGCCACCCATCTGGTGCATGCCGCGTTACGCCGAGTACTGGGAAGCCATGTTCGCCAAGCCGGGTCCTTGGTCGAACCGGATCGCCTGCGCTTTGACTTTGCTCATTTTGCGGCTCTCACGCCGGAGGAACTCACTGTCATTGAAAAAGAAATCACTGCCCATGTTTTGTCAAATCTGCCGGTAGAAAGTGCGTATATGAGTTTGGAAGACGCTAAGGCTGAGGGTGCCACAGCCCTGTTTGGCGAGAAGTACGGCAGTGAAGTGCGCCTTGTGCGTATGGGGGATGTTACCAGCGAGTTGTGCGGCGGAACCCACCTGCCCACAACCGCTGCCGTGGGACTTTGTCTCCTGCTGGGAGAAGGCGGCATTGGCGCGGGGCTGCGGCGCATCGAAGCAGTTTGTGGCACAGAGGCGTACCTTTACGCTAAAGGACGTATGGCGCTGCTTGACACGCTAGCCCATTCCCTTAAGACAAAACCGGAAGAAGCGCAGCGCAGACTGGAGGCACTGCTGGAACAAAGTAAAGAAACAGCCAAGGAGGCTGAGCGACTCCATGCCAGGCTGGCTTCGCTTGCGGCTGCGGAGCATGTGGACGCCGCCGCGGAAGTGGCCGGCATAAAAGTGGTGGCATGTCAGGTACAGGCCAAGGACATAGAGGCCTTACTTGCCGCCGCTGACGCGGTACGCGTTAGATTGCCTTCCGGTGTGATTGTTATGGGCGCGGTACAAGGAGAAAAAGTGGCGCTGATCAGCATGGTGAGTGAAGATCTGCTCCCGCGCGGTCTGCACGCCGGCAACCTAATCCGCGAGGTCGCTAAATTGACCGGCGGCGGAGGCGGGGGCAAGCCGACCGTGGCCCAAGCCGGGGGTAAAGACCCGAGTCGTCTGCCATCTGCCCTCGCAACGGTAGTATCTCTGGTTGCGGCACAGCTCAGCCCTTCTACGAAAGGGATGCCTTAGTGCCCTTAGTGTTCTTAGTGGATCGCAATTACGGCAATATGACAAGCTGATGACAGAATATACTTTTGGAACTATCGCCTGCTCGGGAATGATATTATTAAGCCAAGAGAGAACTTAACAATGGGAGGGGCTTCTATGGGAGAGCGCATGGATGAGACGCGAGTTATCCAAAAAATCGAAACAGACCGTCGTCAGCAGGTGCGCGAGGTGTTGCAACAGGTGTCTGACGCGCTGAAGGAGAAGGGATATAATCCCACTTTCCACATCACCGGATATCTCCTATCTGGCGACCCC
Source organism: Firmicutes bacterium UBA994 (assembly GCA_002292025.1). GTDB lineage: Bacteria > Bacillota > UBA994 > UBA994 > UBA994 > UBA994. Next base: position 1,835 of record DBBC01000029.1, on the reverse strand, counting down.
GCCTATATTACTTACCACCAAAACGCACGCAATATCATCCGCAGGGTAGAGCGGGACGAAATCTTAGAGGAACTCATCAACAGCTACCTTGAACGGCGTTAATGCGCTTGGTGCCGTTGTGCAGAGCTATCGAGGTATCGGAGCTATGCTTTGGTACACTTACACTCGGACCTCTACAGAAAGGCCTGACCCCTAAAGAGGGAGGCAGGCTGTTGTCGCTTGCGTTTGAACTTGGAGTCAACTTCTTTGATACCGCCGAGCTCTATGGAACGTATGCTCACCTTGCCGCAGGCCTATCGCAGCGTATGCACAAAGTTGTGATAGCTACTAAGAGTTATGCCGCCACTGCGGCGGAAATGGAGAAGAGCTTAGCGGCAGCCCTTAGCAGTCTTAACCGAGAGCACATTGATATTTTCCTTCTCCACGAGCAGGAGTCCGCGCACACGCTACGCGGGCATCTGCGGGCGCTCGAGTACCTATTTGCTCAGCGCGAGGCCGGCACCGTGCGCGCCGTGGGCATTTCTACCCATCATGTGGCCGGCATACGCGCCGCGCTGCAGTACAAAGAGATTGATGTCATTCATCCGCTGATCAACAAAGCGGGGATAGGCATTGTGGATGGCTCGCGCGAAGATATGGCGGCTGCGATACTAGAGGCCGCCAAGCACCATAAGGGCATCTATGCCATGAAAGCTTTAGCCGGCGGCGCGTTGCACCAAGATGCCCACGCCGCGCTGTCCTATGTGCGAGAATTGCCTGGGGTGGCGGCAGTAGCGGTGGGGATGGGCTCACCGGCCGATGTTAAGGCAAATTGCGCTCTGTTTTCGCACGGTACATTCCCGCGTGATTACAGCCCCAGCCAGAGCCCACGCCAATTACACATTGAGCCGTGGTGTACGGGATGCGGTGCCTGTGTGCGCCACTGCCCACAGGGAGCCTTAACTCTAACCGGGCGGCACGCCGAAATGGTCGATAGGGCGCTGTGTGTGCTGTGCGGCTACTGCGTGGCGCACTGCCGCGATTTCAACTTGAAGGTGATTTAACGTGCAGACAGCGCGCATACTGGGGCTAGACGTAGGAGAGAAAAGAATCGGGGTGGCGGTCAGTGACCCGCTCGGAATTACAGCGCAGGGGCTGGAGACGATCGCACGGCAGTCATTGGCAATTGATCTCGGGCGCATAACTGAACTTGCCGCTACTTGGGACATACGTCTGATCGTCATCGGTTTCCCTGTTTCACTCAACAACACTTCCGGTCCGCAAGCGGAGAAAGTGAAACGTTTTGCCGCCGCTCTCAGCGCTAAAACTCCTGTGCCCCTCGTTTTCGTGGACGAGCGTTTTAGCACCCGCATCGCCACACAGACGCTGCTTGCAGCCGATTTATCAAGGCAAAAGCGCAAGCAAGTAGTGGATATGCTTGCTGCCCAGCTCATCTTGCAGTCCTATCTTGATAAAGCGCGTGTATTTGACTTGCCTACCTGCCTAGAGTAAAATGTAGCTATGAATGGGAAAGAGGTGTTTTTTGCCAATGACTGATCATGAACGCGACGAGATTGTTGTACTAACGGATGACGAAGGCAACGAGTATGAGTTTCAAGTAATCGACGTCTTAGAAGTAGAAGGGAACCGCTATGCCGTGCTGCTGCCGCTAGAGGGCGAGGAGGCCGACGATGATGAAGATGCCGCCGATGACGAAGCGTTGATTATGCGCCTAGAAACGGATGCGGATGGTGACGAGGTGCTCGTAGACATCGAGGATGACCAAGAATGGGAGAAAGTCGTCGCGGAGTGGGAGAGCTTGCTCGACGATGACCTTGATGACGAAGACTTTGATG
>DBBC01000052.1 GCA_002292025.1 Firmicutes bacterium UBA994 | reverse complement strand
GGTACAGCTCTCTAACCGCCGGATTATCATGCGATTTGCGCACCCGTTTGAGGTGGTCTTGCCGATACATCGCCGCGGCGCGCTTGTGCGTAATCTCAGAGTCTTTGCTGAACGGCTGCCCGCCGCCTCCGACACAGCCACCAAGGCAGCCCATAATCTCTATAAAATGGTACGGCGCCTCTCCCCGCTTCACTTTCCTGAGAAGCTTTTCCGCCTGCCCTAATGAGTTGACTATCGCTATCTTTAACGTCATGCCGTTAAGGGCAACAGCAGCCTCCCTCACGCCCGCAAACCCGCGCACAGCATGGAACTCGATGTCTTCTAGCTCTTTACCCGTCTTAAGCTCGGTGACGGAACGCAAAACGGCTTCCGTAACACCCCCGGTTACGCCAAAGATTGCACTTGCGCCGGAAGACATGCCCAGCGGCAGGTCAAATTCGCTATCCGGTAAGTTGGCAAAGTCAATCCCCGCTTCTTTTAACATGGCGGCCAGTTCGCGCGTAGTGAGCACGGCATCGACGTCCCGCACACCGTCGCGCCCCATCTCTGGGCGGACGGCCTCGAACTTTTTAGCGGTACAGGGCATAATCGCTACATGGAAAATCTTGCTGGGCGGTATCCCTATTCTCTTAGCGTAATAGGTCTTCACAAGCGCTCCCACCATTTGTTGCGGTGACTTACAAGTAGACAAGTGCGGGAGCATCTCTGGGTAGAAGTGCTCTGCATACTTTACCCACCCCGGGCTACAGGAAGTAATTAAGGGCAGGTCTTTATTATCATTTAGCCGCCGCAAAAACTCGTGTCCTTCTTCCACAATAGTCAGATCTGCGCCGAACTGCGTATCGAATATTTGGGCAAATCCCAGCTTGCGCAGTGCGGTGACCAGCTTTCCCGTCACCAGCGCACCCGGGCGCATGCCAAACTCCTCACCTAGTGCGGCGCGCACCGCCGGAGCCACTTGCACCACCGTATGCAACGTGGGGTCACCTAAAGCTCGCCATGTTTCCTGCGTGGCGTCAGCTTCTTTCAGCGCGGCAACGGGGCAGACCTTGATGCATTGTCCGCACGCCACGCACGGGCCATCGGCCAAACCGTGCCCAAAAGGCGTGGTCACCATGGCCTTGGACCCGCGTCCGGCAAGACTGATCGCCGATACTCTTTGCACCTGCTCACAGACGCGAAGGCAGCGGGCGCAGAGAATGCATTTGCTCGGGTCGCGCACTACCGCTACACTGCTTAAATCTTGTGGCTGGTTACGGTCTTCACGCTTAAAGCGAACTTTACGCACGCCCAGCTGGTGTGACACAGCCTGCAGCTCGCATGTCCCGTGCCGCGAGCACACCAAGCAATCCGGTGGATGGTTCGCGAGCAAAAGCTCTATTATGGACTTGCGCGTACTGCGCACGACTTCGGAGTTAGTCCGTACCCGCATGCCGCTTGCCGCGGGATAAACACAGGAAGCGGCAAGGGTTTTAACACCTTCGATTTCCACTACACACAGTCGGCAGGAGCCTTCTAAGCGAAGTTCAGGATGAAAACATAAAGTGGGAACATGTACCCCCACTTTACGCGCGGCATCGAGTATGGTCGAGCCGGGGTCTACTTCCACAGGCGCACCGTCAATCGATAATTTTATGCGTTCCATGCTTGTCCTCCTTTCGCTGACTAGCGCACTATGGCCATAAACGGACACTTCGGGATGCATGCACCACACTTAATGCACTTGGCCGTGTCGATGGTGTGCACGGTCTTGACAGTGCCGGCAATGGCGCCAACCGGGCATGCTTTCTTACACAGCGTACAGCCCTTGCACTTTGCGGGAATAATACTAAAAGTCAACAGCTCTCGGCATACCCCGGCCGGACACTTCTTGTCGCTGATATGCGCGTCAAACTCATCCCTAAAGAAACGCAAAGCAGCCAGCACCGGGTTAGGCGCGGTTTGGCCTAGGCCACACAATGACGCGCCCTTGATGGTCGTAGACAGTTCCGCCAGCAAGTCAATGTCATCCGCCGTGCCGTGCCCTTTGGTAATATCCTCGAGAATCTCCAGCATGCGCTTGGTGCCTTCACGGCACGGCACACACTTGCCGCACGATTCATCCTGCGTAAACTCAAGAAAAAAGCGGGCCACGTCTACCATGCAGGTGTTTTCGTCCATCACAATTAACCCGCCCGATCCCATCATGGAGCCGACCGCAGTCAGCGAGTCGTAGTCGATGGGGGTATCCAGCAGCGCAGCCGGCAAACATCCGCCGGAGGGTCCACCCGTCTGGCAGGCCTTAAAGGCGCGATTGTTGGGAATGCCGCCGCCGATCTCGTAAACAATCTCGCGCAATGTCGTACCCATCGGCACTTCCACCAAGCCGGTATTGTTGATGTTTCCCGCTAGGGCAAAGACCTTGGTGCCTTTGGAATTCTCGGTGCCCATAGAGGCAAACCACTCCGCGCCGCGCAAAATTATTTTAGGAATATTAGCAAACGTCTCCACATTGTTGATAAGCGTAGGTTTGTCCCACAAGCCTTTGATGGCCGGGTAAGGCGGACGGGGTTTAGGCATGCCGCGCCTACCTTCAATGGATGCCAGCAGCGCAGTTTCTTCGCCGCACACAAAAGCTCCCGCGCCGAGGCGAATAGCAATGTCAAAATCAAAGGCAGAGCCGAAAACTCCTTGGCCTAAGATACCGATCCTGCGGGCTTGGTCGATGGCGATGGTTAAACGATTAACCGCGATGGGGTATTCAGCGCGTACATACACATAGCCCTGACGCGCGCCAATGGCATACCCGGCGATGGCCATGGCTTCAACTATGGAGTGCGGGTCGCCCTCTAGGATAGACCGATCCATAAAAGCACCGGGGTCCCCCTCGTCCGCGTTGCAAACGACGTACTTTATCGCGCCCGGCGCTTTGGCGGCAAACTCCCACTTGAGACCCGTGGAGAAACCGCCGCCACCGCGCCCTCTGAGGCCGGAGGCTTTGACCGTATGGATAACTTCGGCGGGAGTCATAGAGGATACCACTTTGGCTAAGGCTTGATAGCCGTCAACGCCGATATATTCCTCGATGCTCTCGGCATCGATCGCGCCGCAATTAGCTAAAGCCACGCGATACTGCTTCTTGTAAAAGCCAATGTCTGTAAAAAAAGTTGTGGGCTTAGGACTTTGCACATCGCGGTACAGAAGCCGCTCTACGAGGCGTCCTTTAAGTAAGTGCTGCTGCACTATCTCCTCGGCGTCCTCAGGCTTAACGTAACAGTAAAATGAACTCTCCGGATAGACCATGACGATGGGGCCAATCTTGCAGAAGCCAAAGCAGCCTGTCTGCACCACCCTGACCTCATGCGACAATCCGTGACGCTTAATTTCGGCCGCAATAGCTTGCTCAACAGCCTTGCACCCCGATGACACACAGCCGGTACCGGCACAGATAAGCACATGTGAACGAATGTATGGCATATATATCCCTCCCAGCGGATGGAATTAGTTAGCGTTCGCTGCCGGCGTAAGAACAGAGCGGCTAATCAAGGCGCAGAGCTCTGCCGCGGTACAGCGCTTATAGAGAACTTCACTGCCGTTAATGGCGACCACTACCGCGGGGTGTTCGTCCGCCTCTACGTCTAGCTCGCGCTGACTTACCTGCACGTTGGCAGTACCATGCAAAGCGATCTCCTCCAGTGCCGCCGCCATCAGCTGCCGCGACCCCGCCGCAATAGCGGCCGTGCCCCCGCCGATAATAATGCGCACTTCATTGCCGTTGCGGCGCACACTGAGGTGTTGCCTCACTCGCGCGCGAATTTCGTTTAGTTCGGTGATAGTTAACACCGCGTCTCCCCCTAAAATAAATAATGAGAACTTTGTGAATAAAAGCGCTTTCCTTGTGAAAAAATATTGCTTACCTGCACCTATAGTACCATTCCCCATTAGCCGCGTCAACGGGACGCACTCAAAGTTAACGCAATGCTTTTCAAGCTGCACTTTATCTTACGGTCTGGCTCTGCTATGCTGTAACTGGTTAACTAACTGCTTAGCTATATATCGAAAGGACTGATACGATGTCTGCTGTCTGCGCATGCAGTGAGAAAAATGGTTTTTCCTACTGCTCCATCGACGAGGTGTTGCAAAAGTACTCCTGTGACGGCAACGCTATTATCCCTATTTTGCAAGATATACAGGAAAACTTAGGTTATGTACCTAAAGATTGCATCGAGTACATTGGGGAGAAATTGTCCGTGGCTCCGGCGAGGATTTATGGCGTGGTAACGTTTTATACCCAATTCAGGCTTACTCCAAGAGGTAAGCACAGTATAATGCTATGTGTGGGCACGGCATGCCACGTAGGGGGTGCTGAGAAGATCTCCGATTGCATCACAGAGGAGCTCGGCATAAAAGGTGGCGAAACTACCGACGACAGATTGGTAACCTTTGAAAAAGTAGCATGCATAGGCTGCTGCAGCTTAGCGCCGGTGGCCATCGTTAACGGCGAAACAATCGCTAAGCTGACGCCCGATAAGACACGTACAGTAATAGCAGAGCTCAAAGCTGATTAACAGTAACTACTCCGCTCAGTTCAAGGTGGTAACAGACAAAAGACAAAAGACAAAAGACAAAAGACAAAAGGCAAAAAAATAATGATCCACAGATGCTTGGGTAGTTACGACTAACATTTCCTAGGAGGGTTTTGGCGTGAAAAAACCGTTAACGGTAAGAATCGGATTGAGCACCTGCGGCATTGCCGCGGGCGGAAATAAGACTTTTGCGCGATTTGGCGAACAGCTAACCGCCAGAAATCTTGCGGTAGACCTTAAAAAAACAGGCTGTATAGGCCTTTGTTACCATGAGCCGTTGGTCGATATACTGACGGAAGACGGCCATGTCTACACTTACGGCGCGGTAACCGAGGACAAAGTGCCTACGCTGATCGACGAGCATATTTCAGGTGGGCGCATAGTGCACGATCTGCTGATAAACGACGATAAAAGCAAAGTCACCGCCAGACAGGTCAAAATAGCGCTGCGAAATTGCGGTCTTATCGACCCTGATTCCATAGCGGATTATATAAATGAAGGCGGCTATACAGCCCTGAAAACAGTATTAAGCAGTATGACCCCCGACCAAGTCAGCGAGGAAATCACAGCCTCGGGCTTAAGAGGCAGAGGCGGAGCAGGATTTCCGACCGGCTTAAAGTGGCGCCTGACGAGACAAAGCCCCGGCAGCCCGAAATATGTGGTCTGCAATGCGGATGAAGGCGACCCGGGCGCATTTATGGACAGAAGCATAGTTGAGGGCGATCCTCATTCCATAGTTGAAGGAATGCTCATCGCCGCGTATGCCATCGGCGCTACGGAGGGCCACATCTATATACGGGCCGAGTATCCGCTTGCCATCGCGAAAATGCAAAAAGCTTTAGACGATGCCGACGAACATGGCTATCTCGGCGAAAAAATCCTGAGTTCAAGCTTTTCTTTCACCCTTAAGATCAAAAAAGGCGCGGGCGCGTTTGTATGCGGCGAAGAAACCGCTCTCATCGCCTCTTTGGAGGGGAAAAGAGGCATGCCGCTATTAAAGCCTCCCTTCCCGGCCCAAAAAGGCTTATGGCAAAAACCCACCACCATCAACAACGTGGAAACATTCGCCAATGTGCCGTGGATAATCCGTGAAGGGGCGAAAAGGTTCGCCGCCTTCGGCACGGCCAAGAGCAAGGGAACGAAGGTGTTTGCTCTTGCCGGCAAGATCAACAACGGGGGACTGGTCGAAGTGCCAATCGGTATGCCGTTGCGCGAGATAATTTTTGACATCGGCGGCGGTATACAGGGCGGCAAACGTTTTAAGGGCGTCCAGCTAGGAGGCCCTTCCGGCGGATGTTTGCCGGAAGAAGAGCTTGACACTATCGTTGACTATGATGAGCTGGTGCAAAAAGGCGCCATGATGGGTTCAGGCGGCATGATCGTCATGGATGAAACTACCTGCATGGTGGATATAGCCCGTTTTTTTCTGAATTTTACTAAGGACGAATCCTGCGGAAAATGCGTACACTGCCGTCTTGGCACTAAACGCATGTTGGAAATCTTAGAGCTGATTACCGCGGGAAAGGCGGCCGCGGAGGATCTCGCCCTGCTTGAGGAATTAGCGTCGAACGTAAAAGAAGGTTCACTGTGCGGGTTAGGGCAAACCGCGCCTAACCCGGTTCTGACCACTTTAAAGTATTTCCGTCATGAATACGAAGAGCATATCACGCAAAAAAAATGCCGCGCTCACGTTTGCAAAGCACTTTTGCAATATATTATCAATGAAAAGTGTGTCGGCTGCGGGTTATGTGTCAAGCGGTGCCCTGTGGACGCTATCAGCGGCGAACGACGTAAACTTCATGCCATTGACGGCGACAAATGTATAAAATGCGGGAGATGCGTTGAGGCCTGTAAATTTGACGCCATTCTCGTGGAATAAGGTTGGAGTTAGGAGTGAATGGTAGTAATGGAGAAAGTTAAGCTTAATATCAATGGCAGGGAATTAACCGCTCCTCCGGGGCAGACCATACTCGCAACGGCGCGCGAAAACGGCGTTTATATACCCACCCTTTGCTACAGCGAGCATTTTGAGCCGTACGCCTCATGCGGGATATGCCTTGTCCAGATCGAGGGCGTGCCGCGTCTTTTGCGAGCTTGTGCCACGACTGTATCCGACGGAATGATCATCAATACTGAATCACAAAAAATCAAGCAGGCACGCAAACTTGCCCTTGAACTAATGCTCTCAGATCACAGAGGCGACTGCAGTGGCCCTTGCGTTATGGCATGTCCCGCTAACTGCGACGCGCAAGGTTATGTGGCGCTTGCCGCCAACGGAATGTTTCGCGAGTCGCTGATGCTGGTAAAGGAGTTTATGCCTATCCCCGGCTGCATCGGCAGGGTCTGCCCGGCTCCGTGTGAAAAAGACTGCCGGCGCAGTCTGTTGGAAGGACCAATTTCCATAAGGTACATAAAACGCCTTGTCGCTGATCTCGATATGGAAAGCGGCAACCCCTACCTGCCCGAGATTGCCCCGGACACCGGCAAAAGAATCGCTGTCGTCGGTTCAGGACCGGCCGGACTGACCGCCGCATTTTTTCTCAGGCGCAAAGGCCACAGTGTGACGATCTTCGAGGCACTGCCGCAAACAGGCGGAATGCTGCGCTATGGCATACCGGAATATAGGCTCCCGAAAAAAGTCTTGGACTGGGAAGTAAGCCTCATTGAGCGCCTTGGCGTGGAGTTTAAGACCAACATGCGGCTGGGCGAAGATTTTACTATAAACTACTTAAAAAAGCTGGGCTTTAACGCGGTCTATATAGCTATCGGCGCTCATAGCAGCAAGAAAATGGGGGTAATTGGGGAAGATTTGCCGGGAGTAATAGGCGGCGCTGACTTTCTCCGCTCCATGTCCTTAAACGGTCATACCTCTATAGGTAAGAGCGTTGCGGTCATAGGCGGCGGCAACACAGCTATGGACACGGTACGAACTGCCAAGCGACTTGGCGCTGAACGTGCGCTGATCATTTATCGCCGCGGCTGGGATGAGATGCCGGCGCAGGCCATTGAGATACACGAGGCCAAGGAAGAAGGCGTTGAATTTCATTTGTTGACCGCACCCATCCGCATAGAAGGAAACGGCAAAGTCGAAAAAATAGTTTGCCAAAAAATGGAGCTGGGCAAGCCCGACGCCTCCGGTCGGCGCCGACCGCAGCCTATTTTAGACGCTTTTGTTGAGTTTGCAGTCGATACCGTAATTGCCGCTATCGGCCAAGATGTTGAAACAGAAAATCTCAGGGAAGAACTGGCCTTTAACAAATACAATACCATTTCCATTGAGGAAAGAACCTTCGCCACCAACTTGCCCGGGGTTTTTGCCGGCGGGGATGCCGTTACCGGTCCTGACGACGCCATTGTGGCCATAGCGGCCGGGAAAAGTGCCGCTACGGTAATAGATCAGTATTTAAACGAAAAGGGGCTGGAGTTACCGGGCAATTTCAACAGCAAAATTGAACATTTCCAAGCTTCGTCGCTGGCTGATGTGCCTGCTGTCCCTAAAACAACGATGCCCCTTTTACCCCCCGACGTTCGCCTAGCGGGCTTTAAGGAAGTAGAATTAGGAATATCGGCGGCAGACGCCATCAAAGATGGCTTACGGTGCCTAGAATGCGGTTGTCTTGACGCCTTGGAGTGCAAGCTGCGCCAGTTCTCAGACCATTACGGAGCACAGACTGCACGCATCACGGGGCAAATGCACGAATACGAAAAGACAGTGCACCCATTTATTATCAGAGAGCAGGACAAGTGCATCCTTTGCGGCTTGTGTGTAAAGATATGCGCCGAGGTAGTCGGGGCAGAGGCCTTAGGGCTGGTCAACCGGGGTTTTGAAACATATGTCGGCCCCTCGCTCGATCGTCCGCTGGCAGAAACTTCATGCATCGCTTGCGGTCAATGCGTTTCTATATGCCCGACCGGGGCGCTTAACGAAAACCTGCCCTTGGCTAAGCCCGCAGCCTGGGAACTGAGAACGGCATCGTCCACTTGCGGTTTCTGCGGGGTAGGATGCCGGATTCAAATCGAAGTGGCAGGCCACAGGGTGGTAAGAGTTTTGCCCGCCTCCCCTGCCGAGCTGCTATGCCACCGAGGGCGCTTTGGTTTTGCGCATATAAATGACCCGGAAAGAATTGCATCGCCGATGGTGATGTCAGACGACACCCTGCAGGCCGTTGATTTACAACATGCCGCGCATCACACGGCGTCAAAGATCAAAGCCATCAGCGCTCTTTACGGCGGCGATTCCATGGCGGTATTGGTGGGCACTCGCTACACCAACGAAGAACTTTATTTGATCCAGAAGTTTGCCCGCGTCTCGCTTGGCACCAACAACATCGGCAGCATCGCCGAACGGGAAACTTACCTAGCCGACAGCACAGGCTTTGATATTTCCACCAGCAGTTATGAGGAAATCGCATCCGCTGACATGATCCTCGCCGTAGGAGTCGACATTAAGGATTACCCCGTTATGGCCATGCGATTGCGTGAAGCGTCAAAGCGTGGGGCCAAGCTTTACCTTGTCGACAATAGAGACTCCCTTTTATCCAAGGACTGTCACCAATTTTTGCATATAGCAGAAGCTTCTACCAGTGGCGTGTTTGCTGCTATACTGGCCTATATTATACAGCGCGGAAAAATAAACCAACCCTTTGTAGACAAGTATGCGGAAGGGTACTCAGACATCGCTGCCTGGGCATCAGGCCAAAATATCGATTCTCTGCTCGCAGGTAGCGGATTGACAGAACGGGAAATAGCCGGGGTCGCGGAATCGTTTATACAGGCAAAGACCCCTATAATCGTGACAGGGACAAAAAGACTGTGCCCTGAGCCGATAAGGATTCTTGCAACTATAGCCGCTGTAACCGGTAAAATTGGCCTGCCACGGCGCGGCATAGTTCTCATGCGAGAAAGATGCAATAGCCAAGGCTTAAGCGATATGGGCATATCCCCCGTATTTCTGCCGGGATATCAGCCGATCGAGGCCGCTGCCGCTTTAAAGAAATTCTCAACCGCGTGGAACGCGCCTCTAAACCCTAAGCCTGGGTTGAACTATGACGGGATTATGGCTGGGCTCCACACCGGCAGGATCAAGGCAGTTTTCGTTTTCGGAGAAAACCCCGACCAAGAAACGCTGGCCGCGCTGCGCCGAGCCGAGTTTTTGGCGGTGCACGAGCAATTACGGACTGAACTTACACAAATTGCCGATTGTGTTCTGCCTGCGGCAAGCTTTTGTGAATCCGCAGGGAGCTTCACTACTAGCGGCCGTAAAATACAAAAAGTGAACCCTGCTTTGCCGCCAAAGTCCGGGTACACCAACTTAGATGTAGTTTATGCCTTGATGGGTGCTTTAGGCCAAGGCCACAGCAAGGCAGCGGTAGCGGAGATAAGCCGCGAGATAGCGCGCCTTGTGCCCCCGTACCAGAGATTATCCGCGCTGGAGTCCTGTGACTTTGTCTATTGGCATGATTCCCCCTGTGCGGATATAGAGCAGATTGTCAGTGAAAAGGGCCGATTAAAGCTTTCGCTGCCGAATACGCAGCGAAAAGCAATGCGTGAGCGCGCCTACCAAGACAGCATGCTCAGCCGTTACTACCAAGAACTTCACGCCAAAGGACTGTCGCTGTAAGAAACACTTTTTTTCTTTTGTTTTATGTTCTTTTGTCTTCTGCCTTTTACATCCCTTTTGGCTGCTCCTACCGGCCAAGTAAACTCAAGGATGTCGCTCTCCTCACCAACGTCATCATTGACTATCTTACCGACCGTGCACCCTTTGCCGATCATGCCGAACAGGTGCTGTCTCTCTGCGAGAGCGAAGAAGTCAACGGGTTCGTTACGGCCAACGCTATTACTGACGTTTACTATGTGGTACGCAAAGTGGATCAAAGCCAATTGCATCGTCACGCGTGATATCAGCGGCTACCTTAACTCGCCGATTCCGGCGCATGAGCCTGCCGCCTTCTTGTGGCAATATACTTACCCCCCCTTGCCCTCTTTTAAGTAATACGACAACGCCAACAAGCCGACGATAAGGTTCTCCTGCCGCACCTCCACGTGCTCCGGCACGTTCAGCCGCACCGGCGCAAAGTTCCAGATGGCCCGCACCCCGGCTCGCACCAGCACATCCGTCACGCGCTGCGCCGCGTGCGCGGGCACTGACAGCACAGCAATATCAATGCCTGTATGCCTGACGACATCCACCATGCGGTCAACCGGCAGTATCTTTTGACCGGCCACGGTGAGCCCTACTTTGCTGGGGTCGACGTCGAACATCACGGCAATGTTAAACCCGTGTTCGCGAAACCCTTCGTAGTTCGCCAAGGCCTGCCCTAAATGGCCCAGCCCCACGAGGGCGATGCGCTGCGGCTGGTCTGCGCCCAAAATAGCAGCCACCTGCCGCGCGAGGGAAGCGACATCGTACCCGATACCGCGGCGGCCAAACTCGCCAAAAAAAGCTAGGTCCTTGCGAATCTGTACGGAAGTGATCGCCAAAAGCTTGCCAAGTTCTTCGGAGGAAACCACGTCTACGCCCGTGCTCTTAAGGCGGGCTAGGCACCTAAGATACAGCGGCAGCCGCTCAATCGTGGGGCGAGGAATGTTCCCGACCATAAACTTCATCCTCTTTACAATCTACTCGTCGTATGCGCCGGGTGTCTTGCCGGCAACGGAGGCCACTGCCGCTTGCGGCGCGACACTGAGGCTGTGGCGAAGAACTGTCCCCAGATTGCGGCTGCCGGTCTCTTCCAGCTTAGATAAAGCCGCCTCGGCTACCGCCTGTAAGTAATTGTTAAAGACGGCCGCGCCGCAATATTTCTTGTCGCCCGCGCGAATTCCGTCAATATGGGCGAGGCCATACTCAGCCATAGCCAAAGCACCCGCTACAAGAAAATGAGTATTGATGTTATTCTTGCCCACTAGGCCGCGCGCGACCTTAGCAGCGCCGGTGCCGCCGTGCTGCGCAAAGGGAATATAGCGCCCAAAGGCCTTAAACAAAGCACTCTGCACCACTTCAAGACGCCTAACGTCGGGCTCGTGTTTTTGCCCTTTCTTGGCGGCATGTTCCATGCCGATGGGATAAGCAATGGCGTCTGCTCCCGTATAGCGCACAAAAGATACCACTTGTGCCGCAAATCTGTCTAGATCCGCCCCCGTCAGACGGCGGTAGTCGAGTGCCTGCCCGTCCGTGCCGGTGGCGCCAAACTCCGCCTCCACCATGATTTCGTGATTACCCACGCCAAAGCGCACCGCATCGGTGATTTCCCGGGTGACGACAAAATCAAGCACAGGCGGCAAAAGCTCGGTGTCAATCATGCCCCACGCCGGCCGCACGCGCTCCACCACGCGCAGAAAATCGCGTTTAAACTTGATATATTCGGGGCTAATGAGATACAGGGCATAAAGCTGGAGCGTGGCGACGTCAGGCGAGGCCTGCTCCCCGAAAGACGTCTGCATGTATGAGACGGCATGCCGCACGCGCTCTAACGCCACGGCTAAACCGAGGCCGTCATCCTCTGCCTGATGCTTTAGCTTGGCGGGAGTATAATTCGGCACCTTAAAGTGATCCAGCGAAACTGCTACAAAGGGTGCGCCGTACTCTGCGGCCCAACGCGCCATCTGCCCCGCGGCCAGTTCCGCTCCGCGCACTACATTAGTATCCGGCGAGTAGTGCTTGACGCCGGCAAGGGGCGGAATCTTACCGGGGTCTCCCGCGCCGGCTTCGGCGGCATTGTGGCTGAGCTGCACAATTATGGGCGACCCCTGCCCGGCGGCAGCCGCCATAGCAAACCCTCGCATTTCGAGCTCAAAAGGGAAGTTAGCGTTGGCCGCGAGCAGTGTCACGCGCTCGCTCTCGGGCTTTAACTGCCCGTTTGTCGCAAACGGCGATGTCAAAGCAAAAATTTGCCTGAGTTGTGCTCCTGTAAGCAGCATACCAAAACCTCCCCTGTTTCTATTATACTCTGTCCAAGTACTCGCGGGTGCGCGTGTCGATACGGAGTTTATCCCCCTCGTTAATAAAGAATGGAACGTTAATAATCAGACCGGTCTCCATGGTGGCGGGTTTGGAGCCGCCCGTGGCTGTGTCCCCGCGGAAGCCGGGAGCTGTTTCCTTTACCACCAGCTCCACGTAGTAAGGCAGCTCGATACCGATAATGCGCTGTCCGTACATCATCATGGTGACGCTTTCATTTTCTTTGAGAAACTTAATGTCATCGCCCAACACATCGTGGTTGACATTAACTTGCTCAAAGGTGGTGCCGTCCATAAAAGTGTAGAAATCTCCCGTATCATAGAGATATTGCATCTGACAGCGCTCTACGTGGGCGCGGTTTACTTTTTCCCCCGCGCGAAAGGTGGTTTCTTGTACCGCGCCGGTTTCCACGTTTTTAAGATTAGCCCGCACAAAGGCCGCGCCCTTGCCGGGCTTGACATGCTGAAAATCCACTACTTGGAACACCGCGCCGTCAAGCTCAATGGTGAGACCGGTACGAAAGTCGTTAGTCGAAATCATGGATGGCCTCCCTTAAAGATGAGTATTCAGTGGTGGAGTTGAGAAAGAGAAAAACAAAAAACAAAAGACAAAAGACAAATCGTGTTCCTTCGTGTACTTCGTGGATAGTCACTAATAGAGTACAATCAGCTCTTTGCTAAAGCTATAGAAGTTTTCGCACCCCGCCGGGGTAAGGACGACCATGTCCTCGATGCGTACACCGCCGAAGTTGGGGATATAAATCCCCGGTTCCACGGTAATAACCATATTAGGCTCTAGTGCGTCCTCGCCTTTGGTACCGGCGGAGGGGCCTTCATGCACAGCCCGACCGATGCCATGCCCAAGACCGTGCCCAAAGTGCTCGCCGTGACCCGCCGCGGTGATGATCCCGCGCGCGACGGCGTCTACTTCTTTGCCCAAGAGCCCGGGTTTAACGGCGGCAAGGGCGGCTTGCTGAGCCTCCAGCACAATGTTGTAGACCCGGCGTTGCTCGGTTGACGCGGCACCGATCACGAAGGTGCGTGTCATATCGCTGCAATACCCATTGTATACAGCGCCGAAGTCCAGCGTCAAGAAATCTCCGCTTTCGATTAAGCGGCCGCTGGCTCGTCCGTGCGGCAGACTGGAGCGCGGCCCGGAAGCGGCGATAATGTCAAAGGCGATGCGCTCTGCCCCCAACCGACGCATGGCCACCTCTAGCTCTAGCGCAATAAAAGCCTCAGACACGCCGACTTTAATCTTGGGCAGCGTTTGCCGCAAGGCTTCTTCCGCTATGGCTGCTGCTTGCCGCATCGAAGCCAGTTCAGAGGCGTCTTTAACCATGCGCAGCTTCTCTATGGGGCCCGTCTGCGGGACGAGCTCTGCCTGCAGCTTGTCTTTATAGGCCTGATAGTTACTCACCGTTGTAAAGTCACTCTCCAAGCCGAGTCTGCTTATCCTGTGTTCGGTCAAAGCTTGCTGCAAGGCGTCGTGGAGCGATGCCTTGTAGTCTACCGCGCTAAACTCCGGTGCCTCCGCGGCCACCTGCTCGATATAGCGAAAATCGGTGAGGATAAGCGCCATATCCCGACTGACCAGCACGTACCCGTTAGAGCCTGTAAAGCCGGTCAGGTAGGCACGGTTATCCGGCTTGGCGATAAGAAAGGCGTCTATACCCTCCGGCAGGCTGGCGCGAAACTTGTTAAGTCTGCTCACTGTGGTCACTCTCCTTTGTAGTTAAGCTGTGAAGCAAAAGGCTCCGTCCCTTTTGCTTCACGTTAGGGTGGCGGTGGCGTTGCGGAAATGCGAATGCGCCCGGCAAGGCTTAAAATCAAGAACAGGCGTTGGCCATTGCTGGCTTGAATAGTGATGGTGGAGTTTGGGGTAGGGTTCCCAAAAGCCACAGGTTCGCCTAAATAGTTAAAGGCAAAGTTTTCGTCGGGAGCGAGAAAGGAAAGTCCGGCAGGCATCACCCTCCTGTACTCGGGCATCTCCACCGCCAGCTCGTTAAAGACGCGCACTTGGTGAGGGTGCCCTGCTATCCTAAGAAAATCCATACGAGTATTGGCGCCGCGCATAATGGCCAGTTGCCGTACGTGATGGGCGTCGGCGGCCAACAGCCGCACGGTGGAGTGCAGCCGGGCCGTAATCAGCGCGTCGTTGACGCGCGGTGCAGCGATAAGGGCTAATACTCCGATGATGCTGACTACCGCAATCAATTCGATGGCAGTAAAGCCACTCTTAGTTGAACTCAACGCTTACACCTCCGCGACTTAAGCTAAGGCCGGCGCGGCACAAAGGGGGACCGCTCCGGGAAACCGCCTACTTTCACCTCGCCGATCACGGCACCGCTAAAGAGACGCGCTTGCAGCGTCGCCGTCAGCGCTTGCGTGCCCCCGGAAAAGCGCACCGTTTCTAAGACGAGTGCGTCGCTTTGTGTCTCCAACAGTGTGAGTAAACGATAGAGGTCATGATACGTCCCGCTAAGTTGCATGGTAGTGATAGCACCGATGTCCGAGATGGCGATACTGGTGCTCTCTAAGCGGACGAAAGTCACCTGCGCCGCGTTCTCTAGCATTACCAAGAACTCGGGCAGCGGGATGCCGAGCTCCCTCTCCTCTGTCACAATCTGAATCTGCTCTTTGAGGCTAGCTATGCGTTCCTTTAGCTCCGTCTCTTGCCTCTCCCACGGCTCCAGCCTGTCTAGTTGCTTGGTCAGTGCCTGCCGTTGCTGCTCGAGCAGAGCCCGCTCCGCCTGGAGCGGCTGCCAAAAATACAAGTACAACATCGTTCCTGCTAACGCCACACCTAAGATCGACAACAAGACCAGTTCACGCTTATTGAGCTTCATGGCACTACCGCCCTTAGTTTCACCGCAATGTCAAAGCTATACCCTGCTTCGCCT
>DBBC01000051.1 GCA_002292025.1 Firmicutes bacterium UBA994 | reverse complement strand
TTGCAATACTAGCACATAAACCGATGTCACGCTCACGTTAGATGATCTTCAGGTCGCGCAAAAGCTTATCCGGCACCGTGTTGGGCGCGGACGTCATTAAACACTGAGCGCTGGTAGTCTTGGGGAAGGCAATGCAATCGCGAATGGAATCCCGCTCTGCCAGCAACATTACTAAGCGGTCCAGCCCCAAAGCAATGCCCCCGTGCGGCGGTGTACCATACTCGAAAGCCTCCAGCAAAAAGCCGAATTTCGCGCTGCACTCTCCAGGCGAAAGACCGAGGCAGGCAAACATGCGCTCCTGCAGTTCACGGCTGTGAATGCGGATACTGCCTCCGCCTAGCTCGACCCCGTTTAATACTAGGTCATAGGCTCGTGCCCGCGCTTCCCCGGGCGCACTTGCTATTTTGTGTAAATCTTCAGGTAGCGGCGCGGTAAAAGGATGATGGCAGGCCATAAAACGGCTCTCTTCCTCATCCCACTCCAATAGCGGAAACTCGGTCACCCACAAGTAGTTAAATCCCGTGCCGCTGCGCAGGCCTAATTGAGTAGCTAGATGCAGCCGCAACGCGCCAAGCGCGTTTAGCGCGACTTTGGCTTCGCCTGCCACAAACAGCAGCAGGTCTCCGGGCGCGGCATTAAGCCGTGACAATATGTCCGCGAGCACCGGCGGGGCTAAGAACTTGGCTATCGGCGAGCGCACGCCGCTAGGCTCTATTACCATCCAGGCTAACCCTTTGGCGCCGTGTTTGGCGGCTAGTTCGCTGAGCGCGTCGATGTCCTTGCGGCTGTAGCCGCCGCAGCCGGTGGCGTTAAGCGCTCGCACCGTGCCTTGCTTGGCGGCGTCCGCGAAGACCTTAAACTCGCACCCCGCCACAATCTCTGTCACGTCATGCAATTCTAAGCCAAAGCGGGTGTCGGGCTTATCCGAGCCAAAACGGTCCATTGCTTCGCGGTATGTCAACCGAGGGAACGGCAGTGGTACGTTTACTCCAAGAACCTCGGCACAGACGTGCGCGATTAAGCCCTCGGTTAGAGCCATAACGTCTGCCTCCGCCACGAAGGACATCTCGATATCAATCTGGGTGAACTCTGGCTGCCGGTCGGCACGCAAGTCTTCGTCACGGAAACAGCGCGCCAACTGAAAGTATTTGTCATACCCCGCTACCATCAGCAATTGCTTAAACATCTGCGGGGATTGGGGCAAGGCATAAAACAGACCGGGGTTGATGCGGCTAGGCACGATATAGTCTCGCGCGCCCTCGGGTGTAGAGCGCGTAAGCTGTGGTGTCTCTATTTCCAGAAACCCTTGCCTGTCAAGAAAACTGCGCGTGGTCATGGCTACTTTGTGCCGCAGCACCAGCGCGCTCTGTAGTTCAGGCCTGCGCAGGTCTAAGTAGCGGTAGCGCAAGCGCAAACTCTCATCGGCGTTAAGATCAGGCTGAATATAAAAAGGCGGTGTCTTGGCAGCATTGAATACGGTGAGGTGACGGGCCCTGACTTCTACTTCTCCTGTCGCCATGTGGGGGTTAATGCCTTCCTGCGGACGCAATGCTACGCGGCCGATCACCTCAATGACGTACTCGCCGCGCAATGATTCTGCCATGCTGTGTACATCCTGCTCCGCAGGAGAAAACACCAGCTGCACGACCCCGCTAATGTCACGCAGGTCGACGAAAATCAAGCCCCCAAGGTCACGGCGTTTAGCTACCCAGCCGCAAAGCCTGACTTCTTCTCCCACCCTACGGGTGTCGATCTGACCGGCCATGAAACGCTTAAGACTCATTTTTAGCCCTCCAATCAGACAGTAATGAGCGCTTCCCGTTAAGTATTTCCGGTAACCGTTTAAGATATAGAGCGGCGTCCTTAGGGTTAGCGTGACGACGCCAAACTTCCCCCGGCACGGGGAATATGCTGTTGGCCCCGGCCCCCACGCCGATGACCCCGTGGGTCTCAGTCATCATCATGACGTTGTATAGGCATTCTTTCCCCGGCACCGACCAGCCGGTATTCTCCAGCCCCCCTAAGATGCCGCGTTGCCGATAAAGATAATAAGGGCGCATCGCAGTCCGCAGCGCCGGAAAGGCCAAGTCAACCGCCGCGCGGGCATCTTGGTTGCTCAGTGGCTCCCACGCTTCGCCCGCACCAAAACGCGAGGCACGTTTGGGGGAAAACATATGCAGGGTTATGCTCTCGGGCTTAAGCGTCAGAACTTCATCTAGGCTGGCGGCAACTGCGCGCGGCGTTTCCCCCGGTAAGCCCACAATTAGGTCCATGTTGATATTGTTAAACCCCATCTTGCGAGCTAGCGCGAAGCTCTCCCGCACGTCTTGCGCCGAGTGGCGGCGCCCGATAACGGAGAGGGTCTCGTCTTGCATGCTTTGTGGGTTTATGGAGAGGCGATAACTGCTAGGAATGACAGCTAACTTCGCTTCGTCTAACGTGTCCGGGCGACCGGCCTCAAATGTAACCTCTGTGGGCCCCTCCCAAGTTGGGCAGGTACTAAGCGTACTCAGCAAGGTCTCAATCTGCAGCGCGGTAAGCGTTGTCGGCGTACCACCACCAATATACACGACACACAGTTTTAATCCAAGCCGTTTTAGCTCTGCCGCGACAGCTTCTATCTCCAGCCGCAGTCCGGTCAAGTATTGCTCTCGCTCTGCCCGCCGATACTGCTCTAGGCTGTGACTGGGAAAACTGCAATACGCGCAACGCGAGGGGCAAAAGGGAATGCTCACGTACATAGCCACGCACTCCCTGCGGCCTCTAAGTGGCGCGAGAAGCGCTTGTTGTGTGAGCGCTACCTCGACTAGCAGATGGGCTCTTTCACCTTCTACCCCCCGCTCTAGGGCCAAGCGATGCACTACTTCCGCCGCGGGAAATCCTAAGGCCAGCATACTATCCGCGAGTTTTCCCGGGCGCACACCGACGAGGCTGCCGTATGGTCTGCTCACCAATAGCGATTGCTCATCCTCTCTCTGCCGATAGTTGTACTTGGACCATGGCCGGGATATACCTCTGTATCTGGCGGAAGCTGCTTGAGGCGGGCCAGTGAGCGCGCCAGAACCTTGGCGTCACCTCCGGGGAGGTCCGAGCGGCCGATGCCTCCGCGAAATAGCGTGTCGCCTGAGAACAGCACTTGCTCTGCGGCGCTGTAAAGACAACAGGAACCGGGGGTGTGTCCCGGAGTAGCCAACACGGTAAAGTCCACTCCCGCTAGGCTAACTGTGGCAGAGTCTTGTAGTGCCGCATCCGGCGTGACGGCCTCGGTTAATCCCAGCATCTTGGCAATTTCGTTGTCTGTCGCCCGCAAGAGATAGCCATCGGCGGGATGAGCAAACAGTTTAGCACCGGTTAAACGCTTCAGCGCAACGGCGGCTGCCACGTGGTCGGCGTGACCGTGAGTGAGCAGGATGTTTTGCAGCGCGACTTGCTGCCCCGCCAATACCGCTATAATCCCATTCGCCTCCGCCCCGGGATCGATCACGCAGGCGTCGCCATTGTGTATGACTATGTAGCAGTTGGTGTCTATGCTCCCGACAGAAAGTGTTATGATTCGCATTTTATCAGTTCCCCTTACCTGCTCAGACATCCGAGCATTCGATCCACGAAGGACACAAAGAACCACTGAAAGACTTCCTCTTGCAAAATTAGCTCTTAATTCTTAGTGTGCTTAGTGTTCTTCGTGGATCATTCTTTTTTTTGCGCTTTGTTTTTGCCGACTTGAACGGGGCTGAGTAGTTACTTCGCGGATTATAACTGCTCAAAATTGCTTAGTACTGTCCAGCAGTATGGTCACCGGGCCGGAGTTTACGAGTAAAACCTCCATCATAGCGCCAAACACGCCTGTCTTTACGCTGCCTACGCGCTGCCTCAGCTCGGAGACAAACTCGTCGAAGAGATAGGCTGCGTCACTCGGGGCAGCGGCAGCGGAGAAACTTGGGCGTTTACCGCGCCGGCAGTCCCCCAGCAATGTAAACTGCGACACGGCCACAACTTCGCCGCCCGCTTCACCCACGCACAGGTTCATTTTACCATCTGCGTCCGAAAAAATACGCAATCCCGCTATTTTCTCGGCAAGATAATGCGCGTCAGCTTCAGTGTCAGTTTGCGCGACGCCAAGCAGCACCACCAAACCGGTATTTATAACCGCTATAACCTCTTGCTCTACGGATACTTGCGCCCGACTAACTCGTTGTACTACTGCCCGCACTGCCCTCACCCTCTCTGTGTGGGGTGATGTATGTCACCCGTCGTACCGTAAACACATCGCGCAACTTGCGCAATCTCGCTAACACTCGCTCTAGGTGGATAAGGTCTTTAACGACGAGAGTGAAACTGACATGGGCTTCCTGCTCTTTGGTGGTCCGTGCCTGCATGGCGGCAATATCGGTCTTGTACTCAGCTAAAGAGTACACAACGTCTGCCAAGAGCCCGGGTCTGTCCATGCCGATAAGCTCTATCCGCACGGGATAACCCGGTGCGGTGTGGTCACCCCAACTGACGGAAATCAGGCGCTCTTTTTCCCGCTGCAAGGCAGGCACATTAGGGCAACTGGCGGTGTGCACGGTGACTCCGCGGCCGCGCGTCACAAAGCCGATAATCTCATCCCCCGGCAAAGGGTTGCAACACTTGGCAAACTTAAGCAAGGCGTTATCAAGCCCCACTACGCGTACTTCCGCAAACGAACTCGTGGGCGTAGCAGGCGGCAGCACCGGCTCCGGAACTTCCAACGGCTTATGGCGCGCGCGCAACGCTGTCAGACGGTTTATTACCTGCACTAGGCTAACGGCTCCGTAACCAATGGCCGCCAGCAAGTCTTCGCTTGAGGGGTAGTTTAGCTGCTCGGCGGCCTCACTTAAGTACACGTCTGCCAACAACTCATCTACCGGCAGGAGGAGACGTCTGAGTTCGCGCTGCAGCATTTCGCGTCCTCGCTCAATGTTTTCTGCTTTTTGCTCTTTTCTGAACCACTGGCGTATTTTGCTGCGCGCCTGCGGCGTGCGCACTAGTTTCATCCAGTCGCGGCTGGGCCCGCTCGGTTGCTTAGAGGTAATTATCTCCACGATATCGCCTGTTCTTAACTCGTGGGTAAGCGGTACCATGCGCCCGTTTACTTTGGCACCTACACAACGGTGCCCCACGTCCGTATGCACGCGGTACGCAAAATCGAGCGGAACGGAACCGACAGGCAGGTCAATGACATCACCCTTGGGCGTGAACACAAAGACCTCGTCCGCAAACAAGTCCATCTTAAGGCCGTCTACGAACTCCTCCGCGCCGCTTAGCTCTTGCTGCCACTCTAGGATCGAGCGCAGCCATGCCAGTTTGTTTATCAGGCCTTTCTCGGGCTTGCTGCCCTCCTTGTACGTCCAGTGAGCGGCAATACCGTGCTCAGCGACTTCGTGCATGGCCGCGGTTCGTATTTGAAACTCCAGCGGCTGTCCACGCTCTCCCACTACAGTTGTATGCAAACTTTGGTACATATTTGGCTTGGGGGTGCCGATGTAATCTTTTATCCGCCCGGGAATTGGGTGCCAGAGGTTATGCACTATGCCCAGTACGGCGTAACAGTCACTGACGGTTTCAACTATGACGCGGAGCGCGGTGAGGTCAAAGATCTCCTCGAAGCTCCGCCCTGCTTGCATCTTCTTGTATATGCTATAAAAGTGCTTGGGTCGTCCACCGACCTCCGCCCTAATTCCTGCCTCGGTAATGTGCTGACGCAAGGTCTCCAGCACTTTGCTAATGATCGCCTCTCTGTCTTCTCGTCTGGCAGCTACACGGCTGGCGATGTCGCGGTATGCAGCCGGTTCTAGATAGCGAAAAGCTAAGTCCTCAAGCTCCCACTGCATACCGCTAATCCCTAAGCGATTGGCCAAAGGGGCATAGATATCTAGTGTTTCTCTGGCGGTGGCCTTTTGCTTGAGGGTAGCCCTAAACTTCAGTGTGCGCATATTGTGCAAGCGATCGGCCAGCTTAATCAGCACCACCCGTAAATCCTCGGCCATGGCTAAGAACATCTTGCGCAGCGACTCGGCCTGCTGTTCCTGTCTATTTTTATATTCGAGCCGTGAGAGTTTCGTCACGCCGTCTACCAGTTTGGCTACGCGCGTGCCAAACTCCTGCGCTATTTGCGACAGGTCACTGGCTGTATCTTCCGCAACGTCGTGCAGAATAGTCGCGGTAAGGGTCTCCACATCCATGCGGATGTCGGCTAGGATTAGCGCGACCTCGAGCGGGTGTGCGATGTACTCGTCGCCGGATTCCCTCACCTGTCCGTCATGGGCCCGCTCGGCAAAGTCAAAAGCCCGCCTGAGCACCGCTACATCGGCCTGCGGGCTGTATGTTTTGACCCGAGATACAAGCGTCCTAAAGAGCTCCGCCTTGTCCATAAGTTCGCCCCCACGCCGTCCACGTCGATGCCTCGTTTAAGGCATAAGCTATTTCTAGGGCAGTTATCCTTAGTACTTAATTAGCGAAAGAACGGGATAGTCACTAAGGAGTTTACGCCCATCCAGCGCAGTCAGCTCTATGAGGAATGCCGCGCCTACGACCTTGCCGGCTAGCGCTTCCACGAGATCTACCGTGGAGCGAATGGTGCCGCCGGTCGCCAGCAAGTCGTCGACGACTAGTACGCGCGAGCTGGAGGTAATTGCGTCTTCGTGTATCTCTAGCTTGTCCTCACCGTACTCTAACGTATAGCTGGCACGGAGCGTCTTGGCCGGCAGTTTGCCTGCCTTGCGCACCGGTACAAAGCCTTTGCCTAGATTATATGCCAGCGGCACGGCCACAATAAAGCCGCGCGCCTCCGGTGCCACGACCAAGTCAAACTCGAGGTCGCGACAGAGTGCGGTAAAATCGTCAATGGCCTGCCGCAGCGCGGGTCCGTCTTTGAGCAACGTAGTTATGTCCCGAAAAAGAATCCCCGGTTTCGGAAAGTCTGGGATATCCCTTATTTTGTTGGCAAGACTGTGTCTCTGGGCTGACATACTTACCCTCCTTGTTTCTGCCAAGCGGCAAGTGCCACGAAGGTAGCTGAGTGAGATAGATCCCGCTTAGCTGACGACTTAACAGTACAGCGTACAAGGTTTCCCTCGCGGCTGAACTCAAGCAACCCTAGTTCGGCGTAAATGGTTAGCGCCGCGGCCGCAACGCTATAGGCTGCAGCTAACGGCAGAGAAAACTCCCGCGCAAAATCGGTAAGCCCAAAACTCAGGCGGTTCGCCATAAATCGATATATGGCAAGAAGTGCCCGGCGGTCTGGAGCCAAGAGGGAGATATGCTCCCTACCATACAATACATCTTGGTCCGGAAAAGAGCAAGCAACACCTAAAGCGGGCGCTTCCATTAAGGGTGGGGCCACCGTTATGCAGGTGTCGGCAGACTGCGGGGTGAGTTCACCGCAGCGTTCAAACCGATTCCCAATGCGCCGCAGATATAGAGGCGTGAAGGTATGAGCCGGCTTAAAAAAGGCTGTCTTAAGCTCCGTAGTTAAGCGGGCAAATCGCACATCAGCGAGCAACGGAGACATGACTAACCACCATTCTGTTCCGACCTTAAAGTCCTGTAAGCGGAAAGATACCTGTGGTTGACCGCGGTACTCCTCGCTGCTTAGTCGAAAGACTATATCCAAACGGTCGCCGACAGTTAGGTCAGCAAAACGCCCAGACCCCCTAAACATGATGCCCGCGCCGGTCGCTCCGCGTGATGACGCCCACATTATCCGCAGGTGTTCGCCCTCTTTGCCCACCAGACGCTTGTCAGTAAGGGTGAGCTGCCGGCTGTTAAAGACAGGCTCCGGGTTGCCCACGCCGAAAGGAGCCAGCAGTTCAAGGGCTGTTGCTAGCTCAGAATTTGCTTCCGCTATATCGAGCTCGGCGTCAATACGTGTGCGGGGTGTAAACAGCGAGTCAGGCACTTCGTCCATTAGGCCCAGAAATGCGGCGCGAAAACCCGCTAATTGCTGATCCCCAACCGTTAAACCGGCCGCTTGGCTGTGCCCACCGTACTTGGTCAGCGTGTGAGAACATTGTCTAAGCGCGGACACCAAATCAAGGCCGGGGATGCTGCGGCCCGAACCTCGCCACTCCCCTTGCTCCCCCTGACACAGCAAAATAGCTGGGCGATAAAACTTCTCCACTAGGCGTGCGGCTACAATACCGGCCACTCCATGCGGCCACGCCGGTGCAGACAAGACCATTGCTTTGTGGTTAGGGTTTACCAGCGCTAATGCTTCGTTAAGCATGCTCTGCTCAAGGCGTTGGCGCTCGCGGTTAAGGACGTCAAGCTCATGAGCTATGGCCAGCGCTTTATCTTGGTCGTGAGTCAGGAGCAGACGCAAAGGCAGCGAGGCGTCGGCGATGCGGCCGGCGGCATTGAGCCGCGGTGCCAGCGCAAACCCGAGATGCCCTGCCCGTATACAATCCGGCCTTACCCCAGCCACACGCAGTAAGGCAGAGAATCCCGGGGACGGGTTTTGTAAGAGCTCTAGCCCCTTCTGTACATACAGTCTGTTCTCCCCTAGGAGCGGCGCTACATCAGCCACTGTACCTACAGCGACCAAGTCTAGGAAATCGCGTGCTTTTTCCCCTAGCAGAGCACAAGCCACCTTGTAGGCGACGCCTACACCCGCCAATTCCTTAAAGGGATATGGGCAGCTGCTAAGACGAGTGTTGATCACCGCTGCGGCACGCGGCAGAACATCGCCCGGTGTATGGTGGTCGGTAATAATTAAGTCTAAACCGAGCGACAGCGCGTCCTCTGCTTCATTGACGGCGGTAATGCCGCAATCTACAGTGACCACCAAAGCACACGCCTTTTCTTTGGCTAGTAGGAGCCCCTCCCGCTGCAGTCCGTAGCCATCTTCGCGGGAAGGAATGTACACGTAGGCCCTAATACCCATGGCGGTTAGGGCTTTAAACATAAGGGCGGCGGCAGTAATGCCGTCCGCGTCGTAATCCCCGTGAATCATTACTTGCTCTTGTCGCTCACTTGCTAACCTGATCCTAGCTACAGCCGCTCCCATGCCCTGCAGCAAATATGGGTCATGCTGGTGCGAGAAATCCGGAAACAGGAAACGCTCTACTTCTTGTTCGGTGGTTAGCCCCCGCTGCTGCAAAATGCGCGCTACAACCGGATGCAGGTGGCCATACATAAGTGTCCCCCTCTCCGCGCCCCCTCTCCTGCATGTTTCGCGCTGTCAGCTCAAATTCCTGCCGTCTTATGCTCGTAGTAACTGCTCATGTATCCGAGGATTCGATCCACTAAGGACACGAAGGACCACTAAAAGAATTCATTTTAGAGTTCTACTTTTACTAGGTCACGGTCAATGAGATTGATACAGCGCGAGAGTTTCGCGGTAAGGTGAGGCACCTCGCGCAGAGCGTGGCGCATCTGGCGTAAGAGGTCAATCTCTCGCCTTAATAGCGCCACTATGTCCCCTTCATCGAGGTTGCATTGGTTGAGGATGGTGGGTAAGTCTTCTCCCTTGGCCCACAGGTAACCGATGTGTGCGAGGTAGCCGGTATAGACAACTTCCTGCGCCCCTGTTTGCGCGCGTTCGCCCGCGAACCGGTTTATGAACTGCCACCACTTGTGTAGTTTGAGCTCTTCGCACGGGAGGACAGAGTCAAACTTACGCCAAGGATAGTCTACCCCCAGTAGCAACGCCACGATCTCAGGTTCTGACAAATCCTCGAGCATGCCGGCAAATATTAACTCCGTGATCAATAGCTCTTGAATATAGATCTGCGCCGCCAGTTCGCCGCGCGGCAGCAATATATCTTGCTCGATGTACCCCAAACGCGTCAGCGTTTCGCGGCGACGCGCAAACTCAGCCACAAACGTGTTAGTGGCGGGCAGGCGGTTTAGTTCTGCCTGGATCAGGCCAAGTCGGCTAATAATTTCATTGTATTGCTTTTTGAGAGGTCGGCACTTGCCGCGTTTTTTAGGCGAGCAACGCCTTTCTGGCGCCTTCTCTAACAGGGATCTGAGCTCTGCGCAACGTGAGGCGACCTCAAGGTCCCCCGCAGGCTTGCGGGCGAGGAGTTTCATGCAGTTTGCCAGCTTATTTTGCAGTTGTCGGCGCGTTACCGGACACGAGGGGTTGTTTATGTCAGAGCACAGCTGCTGCTCTAAGAGCTTCTTTTCGTCCTCTACCGGTTTGTGGCGCACTAAAATCTCTCTGCGGTCAATGTCCGAAAGATAACTGGCAAAGGACATGGTAAGTGCTTTCTCTTGGTGTTCAGGCGCTACGTATTTGATCAAGTTAAGTACGCTGTTGAAAGTGAGCTTAAATTGGCTGTTGAGCCGCTCTAGCTCCAGCTGCGCGTAATTTTCCAGCCGTGCGCGATAATCTGACACTAGCGTAAAAACATGGCCGGATTCATCCATGCCGCGCCTGCCGGCGCGACCGGCCATTTGAAAGTATTCCTGCGCCTTAAGTGGTCTCACGCTCTTACCGTCAAACTTGCGCTGACCATCAAAGCACACCGCTCGCA
Organism: Firmicutes bacterium UBA994; assembly: GCA_002292025.1. Taxonomy (GTDB): domain Bacteria; phylum Bacillota; class UBA994; order UBA994; family UBA994; genus UBA994. The sequence goes on along the minus strand of DBBC01000051.1, from coordinate 733 downwards.
CCGGGTAGTTAATGCCGACGGAAAAAGTTTCGGTGCAGTAGAGAACTTTTACCAGCTTGGCGGCAAAAAGCTCCTCCACCATGTCTTTCAGAACAGGCAAAAGCCCGGCGTGGTGATACCCCACCCCGCGGCGCAGGACGCTTTTCAGCAAACGATAGTCCCCACTTTTAGCAAGACCCGGCACTTCGCCATACTGGGTAAGCATTGCCTCTACCGCAGCTAGCTCCTGTTTGTTCAGCAAGTGTAGTGCGTGGGCGGTGTCACGCGCATTAGCCGCGCACTGGCGACGGCTAAAGACAAAAAACAGCGCCGGCAGGTAATTGTCCTTTATGGCCTTAATCAGGTCTAGGTGCGAGATTTTGGCGCTTGCGGTGAAAGAAGGGGGCTCGGTATTACTCATCGGGCGCATAACCCGTTTGCCGTTGGCGTCGAGTAAATAAAAGTAATGGCGTAAGGGAACAACTCGTTTGTGTTCCACTACTTCGGCAAATTCCTCGCCGCGCACCATAGATAGCCACCCTACCAGCTCGGCGAGATTACCGATAGTCGCCGAGAGACCCAAGACGCGGATATGCGCCGGCGCAAAGATGAGGCTCTCTTCCCAGGCCACGCCGCGATCACTGTCGATGTAGTGGATCTCATCGAAAATGACATGGGAGACATCCTCCACAAAGGGTTCTTTGGCTAAAACCATGTTGCGGAAAATCTCGGTGGTCATGACTAGGCAGTCTCC
>DBBC01000043.1:2752-7523 GCA_002292025.1 Firmicutes bacterium UBA994 | reverse complement strand
CACGAAGGACACGAAGTGCCATCAAGGAACACTAAGGTTATCTTTGTCCTGCGTCTTCGTGCCTTTTAGTGTCCTTAGTGGATCATTCCTCGTTCTGAGTAAGCTGAATAGTTACCAACTAAGAGTAATTACCCTGCGGCCCACCTGCCGTAGTCTACCTTCGGCGTACAACTGAATGGCCATAGGATAGAGCCGCCGTTCGAGTTCGCCCACCCTTGCTGCCAGCGTAGCGCACGTATCGTCATCCGCGACCTCTACGGCTGCCTGTAAGATAATAGGGCCGCTGTCGACTTCTGTTTCCACAAAGTGCACCGTGGCACCGGTAATTTTGCAGCCGGCCTCCAAAACTGCTCGGTGCACGCGCTGACCGTAAAACCCTCTCCCCCCAAATGCAGGCAGCAAGCTGGGGTGGATGTTCATAATGCGGCCTCTAAATGCATTGAGCATCTCGTCGCCTAGGATTGCTAAGTACCCTGCCAAAACAATTAGATCGGGGTTTATTTGCCGCAGTGTATCGGCAAGCGCGGTGTCGTGTGCTTGCGCGGATGGGAAATCGCGTGGCCTAAGTATGCGAGTTGGAACGCTGCTACGGGCGGCACGCTCAAGGGCATATGCGTCGCTCCGTGAGCTGATTACCGCTGCAATCTCTGCCTGGAGCTTGCCACCGTCAATGGCGTCCATCAAGCCTTGTAAAGTAGTCCCGCCACCGGAGACTAAAACAGCTAGGCGCAAGGGTAGCACGGCGGTCTCCTTAGACAAGCGTGACACCCGCCCCCACGGTGACCTGCCCGATGAGGCAGCTTGCCTCCCCGGCGTCAGCCAGCCTAGCACGCACTGCCTCCACATAAGTCTTGTCCACAACCAAAACAAACCCAATCCCCATATTAAACGTGCGGTACATCTCTTGCTCTGCCACTTGCCCCAGTGCTTGCAGCCAGCCAAATACGGGTAGTGCGGGCCAACTTCCCCGGATGACTTCTACGCCTAGACCGCTCGGCAGCACGCGGGGGATATTGTCAATAAACCCACCGCCCGTAATATGCACCATGCCCTTAATTATGCCGGCTTGCACCAGCGGTAACACCGATCTCACATAAATGCGCGTAGGGCGCAGCAACTCTTCTCCCACTGTCACTTTTAACTCAGGAGGTACATCAGCACAAGTAAACCCGCCCACGTCGAAGACTAGCCTGCGGGCTAAGGAGTAACCGTTGCTATGCAGGCCGCTGGAGGGTAGTCCTATCAGCACGTCGCCGGACTCAATCCTACTGCCGTCCACGAGGCGCTGTTTTTCAGCCACACCAACGGCAAAACCCGCCAAATCGTATTCCCCTGCACTGTAGAGGTCGGGCAGCTCGGCAGTTTCGCCGCCTAGAAGAGCGCACCCAGCTTCTTGGCACCCCTTGGCAACTCCCGCCACAATCTCAGCCACTTGCGTGGGGTCTAAGCGAGCCACGCCAATATAGTCAAGGAAGAATAGGGGCTCGGCACCCGAAACTAAGATGTCGTTCACAGACATAGCGACGAGGTCAATGCCCACGGTATCGTGACGGCCCAGCATAAAGGCTACTTTGAGCTTACTGCCTACCCCGTCTGTGCCGGAGACTAACACCGGTTCTTCATACTTCCCCAACGCAAATAGCCCGCCAAACCCCCCGATATCGCCCATCACCTCGCGACGATAGGTGGAGCGCACGTGAGCGCGCATAAGTTCCACTGCTTGGTGTCCGGCTTCCACATCTACGCCCGCATCGCGATAGGTCATGTTCTTTTTATCCACGCACATCACTCCAATCGTCTGCCGGGCGCACAAGGCGCGTCTCGCGTTTCACTTTATCTATGGACATGGGGTAAACACCTGTAAAACAACTAACGCAAGCTGACGTTTGGGCCGGAGAGAGCGCGGCTAAGGTGCCGTCTAGGCTTAGGAAACCGAGACTATCCGCGCCGATTAGAGCGCACATCTCCTTTACGTCACACTGCGCAGCCACTAGCTCCGCCGTCGAGGGCGTGTCAATACCAAAGTAGCACGGGCTCACGTAGGGAGGGCAACTCACGCGCACATGTACCTGGCTAGCCCCTGCCTGGCGCAGCATCCTGACTAGGATTTGCATAGTCGTACCGCGCACGATAGAATCATCCACCATAACGACACGCTTGCCCGCGATAACCTCTATGTTAGCCGTAAGCTTGAGCTTAACTTTTAGTTCACGCAATTCCTGCCCGGGCTCAATAAAAGTACGCCCGACATAGCGGTTCTTAACCAGCCCCTCGGCAAAAGGCAGGTTAGCAGCGGCAGCATAGCCTAAGGCTGCCGGAGTGCCCGAGTCAGGCACAGATATCACGATGTCGGCCTGCGCCGGGTGTTCTAGGGCTAGCTGCTTCCCTAGTTCTTGGCGCGCGCGGTAGACGTTTAGCCCATCAATGGTGCTGTCGTTGCGAGCAAAGTAGATATACTCGAAAATGCAAGCGGAGACAGGGCTGTCGGCAAAACGCCGCGACCTCACACCGCTTTTGTCAATAATCACCAGTTCGCCGGGCAAAATATCACGGATGAACCGGCCGCCGATAGCGTCGATGGCCGCGCTCTCGGACGCCAAGATGTAGCCGCCACAACCTGTACGCCCGAGGCACAAAGGGCGGAACCCGCGCGGATCGCGCACGCCAATAAGTTGCGCCTCCGTCCCGAGCACTAAACTATATGCCCCCTGGACGTGGGCGAGCGCTTGCACTAGTGCATTCTCATTGCCGTATTGTCTATACCGCGCCAACATACTTAGTATTACTTCCGTGTCGCTGGTGGTGTGAAATATGGCCCCCTGGCTCTCTAGTTCTTCTCGCAGCTGTTCACCGTTGACAAGGTTACCGTTATGCGCCAAAGCGATGTGTCCGCGCCGGTGATTGGCCACGAGGGGTTGGCTGTTGGCTAATCCTCCGCCTCCGGCAGTGGAGTAACGCACGTGGCCAACTGCAGTGTGCGCGCCTAAGCTGCCTAAAGAGGCTATGTCCTCTTCCGTAAAGACATCGGCCACTAATCCCAGTCCTTTGTGGGCCTTAATCTCTTTGCCGTCGGTAACCGCGAGGCCGGCGCTCTCCTGCCCGCGGTGTTGGAGAGCAAACAGACCAAAGTAGCCAAGGCGGGCTACATCTAGCCCGCGCCCGTACAAACCGAGCACGCCGCACTCTTCCCTTAGTTTGCCGTCTACTGCGACATTAGGCACGGGATGGCTCCCTTCCAGGTTCTAGCCAACTTTTCTGTTGGCAGGTCAATGACCGGGGCGCCGTCAACGCGGATGGCGACTGTGGTGTGGGCTACGCGTCCTATGACCCGGCATGGCACATTGTACTGCTCGCACAAGGCCATTAAGGCGTCTAGTGCACTGGGCGAAGCAGAGACGACAACACGCGACTGCGACTCGCCAAACAACAGCGCGTCGAGGCGCATTTGGCTAATATTCTCTAGTGTTACCTCTGCGCCAAACCCTAGAGGGAAGGCTGACTCACACAAGGCTACCGCTAAGCCCCCTTCGGCACAGTCGTGGGCGGAGGACAACAGCCTCTGCCTAGCCGCGGCGACTAAGAGCTGCTGTAGCGCGCGCTCACGCACGAGGTCTAGCAGCGGGGGCACGCCGCACTCACGGCCGTGCACTACTTTAAGATACTCGCTCCCCCCAAGTTCTTCTCTGGTCTCTCCCAAGAGCAGTATCGTGTCACCGCTTTGCTTAAACGCAAGCGTCACGCGCTCGCTGACATCACGCAGCAGACCGACCATCCCCACCGTAGGCGTGGGATACACCGCCTTGCCGTTAGTCTCGTTGTATAGGCTGACATTGCCGCCTGTTACCGGCGTCTCTAGCGCTTTACAGGCTGCCGCCATACCCGCGATAGCCTGATTTAACTGGTAAAAGATCTCTGGTTTCTCGGGGTTGCCGAAATTTAGGCAGTTAGTTACGGCCAGCGGCTCTGCACCACTCACAGCCAGATTGCGGGCGGCCTCGGCTACGGCAATGGCTCCCCCTTGGAATGGGTCGAGGTAGACATAGCGGCTGTTGCAGTCCACAGACATGGCTAACCCTTTGGCAGTTCCCTTAATGCGCAGCACGGCAGCGTCGGAACCCGGCAACACCACGGTGTCTCCCCGTACTTGGTGGTCGTACTGCCGATAAACCCACTCTTTGCTGGCAATGGTCGGTGCGCTTAAGAGGGCGAGCAGCACCTGGTTGAAATCTTGTGGCAGCGGCACAGCGTCAAGGTCAAGTGATTGCACCGCGGCCTGCCACGAAGGCACCGCTTGCGCAGGGCTATACACCGGTGCGGCAGAAGCTAGTGCCTTTGCCGGCACCTCTGCCACAACTTCTTCGCCGTCTAGGACGCGCACCAGCCCGGTGTCGGTCACCACGCCAATGTCGGTGGCGGCCAGCCCAAAGCGATGGCATATCTTTACAGCATTGTCCACCAACTCGGGTTTCACTACCAGCAGCATGCGCTCCTGTGACTCAGACAGCATCACTTCATAGGGGTTCATATGTGGCTCGCGGCGGGGAACGCGCGCCACGTCTATTTCTACGCCGGTGCCGGCGCGCGCGGCCATTTCGCTGCTGGCGGAAGTGAGGCCAGCCGCGCCGAGGTCCTGCATGCCGACTATAACTTGCTTGTCGATAAGCTCAAGGCACGCTTCAATCAGTAGTTTCTCCATAAAGGGGTCGCCGACCTGCACCATGGGGCGCTTGGTGGCAGAGGTCTCACTTAGTTCTTCTGAGGCAAAGGTCGC
>DBBC01000043.1:0-2402 GCA_002292025.1 Firmicutes bacterium UBA994 | reverse complement strand
CCGTGAATGCCGTCGCGCCCGGTAAGCGCGCCCACCAGCAGCACTCTATTGCCTAGCCCCGCCGCTTTGCCGCGCGCGAGCTTATCCTGCGAAATTATGCCTACACACATGGCATTAACCAAACAGTTGCCGGTATAGCTCTGGTTAAAATAGACCTCGCCCCCTACCGTAGGGATGCCGAGGCAGTTGCCGTAGCCCGCGATACCAGCCACTACACCACCGAACAAATAGCGCTGGTGTGCTGATTCGAGCTCGCCGAAGCGCAGACTGTTAAGCAGCGCAATCGGTCGCGCCCCCATGGCAAACACGTCGCGCACGATGCCGCCTACCCCGGTAGCCGCGCCTTGGTAAGGCTCAATGGCGGAAGGGTGGTTGTGGCTCTCGATTTTAAAGACTACAGCCTGACCGTCACCAATATCTACGACGCCGGCGTTTTCCCCCGGGCCCACCAGAACACGCGGTCCGGTGGTGGGGAACTGGCGCAATGCCAATTTGCTATGTTTATAACTACAGTGCTCACTCCACATCACGGCAAACATACCGAGCTCCGTCAGGTTGGGGGTACGCTTAAGCTCTGCGAGCACTCGCTCCCACTCGTGCTGCTTCAGCCCCATACTCTTGGCAGCTTGTTGGTCCTGCAGCTCTAGGTAGTGCTTAAGCATGTCGCGCCTCCCACCATTTGAGAATCGAAGTCCACACTAGCTGCCCGTCCGTGTTGCCGCTAATGTCTTCCACGGCGCGCTCGGGATGTGGCATCAAGCCAAACACATTGCCGCGCCTGTTTATAATCCCGGCGATGTTCTCTAGCGCTCCGTTAGGGTTGGCGGCCGCGGTTACTTGGCCGTCTTCGTCGCAGTAGCGAAAGACAATTTGCTTGTGCCTCTTAATTTCGGCCAGCCCTTGCTCGTCAATGTAATAGTTGCCTTCGGCGTGGGCGATGGGTAAGCGCGAGACTTGGCCGAGACTGCCTAAGTGCGTAAAGGCAGTGCGGTTATTTTCGAGGCGCACGTGCCGCGTCTCGCAACGAAACTGCAGGTGGTCGTTGCGGCGCATAGCCCCGGGAAGAAGCCCTGCCTCTAAAAGAATCTGAAACCCGTTGCAGATGCCAAGGATAAGCTTGCCACGGTCCGCTTCCTCGGCTACCGCCTGCATCACGGGGGAGAAACGTGCGATTGCGCCGGCGCGCAAGTAGTCGCCGTAGGAAAACCCCCCGGGCAAGACGATGCAGTCATAGGCTGATAAATCGCTCGTTTCGTGCCATACATAGTCGGTGGGTTGACCGTACACTACCTTGGCAGCGTGATAGCAGTCTACGTCACAATTGGAGCCGGGGAAGACGACTACGCCAAATTTCATGCCCCTGCCTCTAACGTAAAAGTGTAATCTTCCATAACGGGGTTAACTAAGAGCCGTTCACACGTCTCGCGCACTAAATTGCCGGCCTCGTGTTCGTTCTCTGCATCTAGCAGTAGCTCTATTGCTTTACCCATACGCACATCACGTACGCCGACAAAGCCTTGGCTGTGTAATCCTTTTTGCACGGCTTGCCCAGCTGGGTCCAGAATACCTGTACGTAACGTGATCCAGATTTTGGCCTTATACATTGGCTTGCCCTCCCTGCAGTCGTCTATAGATCTCTTGGTACGCTTCTGCCACTCCCCCTAAGTCGCGGCGAAAGCGGTCTTTGTCTAGTTTTTCGTGCGTCTTGGCATCCCATAGGCGGCAAGTATCCGGAGAGATTTCGTCCCCGAGGATGACGCGGCCAGCGTAACGCCCAAACTCTAGCTTGAAATCCACCAGCAATAGGTTAAGCGCGCTTAGGGCCGACAACAGAATCTCGTTCACCCGCACCGCTGTCCCCGCAATAACGTTAAGCTCATCTGCCGAGGCCCAACCGAACGTTAGAATATGGCTGTCGTTGACCAAGGGGTCGCCTAAGGCGTCGTCTTTGTAGTAATACTCGAGCACGGGGGTTGGGAGGGGTTGCCCCTCCGGCACGCCCAGCCGCTTACTCAGCGAACCCGCCGTGATATTGCGCACGACTACCTCTACTTTAATTATCTCCAAGCGCCTGACCAGCATCTCGCGTGCCCCCAGCTGGCGGACTAAGTGCGTTTCCACACCGTTGCTTTCCAGCAGCTTAAAGAAATGAGTAGAGATTGAATTGTTGAGCTCGCCTTTACCCGCTATTTCGCCTTTCTTTTGCGCGTTAAAGGCGGTGGCGGAGTCCCTAAAGTGAACTACGCACAGGCTAGGGTCGTCAGTCGCGTACACGTCTTTAGCTTTGCCGGAGTAGAGCAGCCTCTGTTTTTCCATAAATTGACCCCCTTTCGTAACTCACTAGGCATAACGGTATTCCATCAGCGCCTGCCTGCTTCCTGTCTATCCACCCGCTATGGGCC
>DBBC01000044.1 GCA_002292025.1 Firmicutes bacterium UBA994 | reverse complement strand
CTCGACTTTGACGTGGCCCTACCCCTCCATATTCACTTATAGCACGTAGTTTAATATTAGGCTACACTACGTAAACTAACATGTCAAGCTCCTTTTGTCACAGCGAAATGACAAAAAGCCCGTAGTCATTTAAACTGCGGGGCTTGCACTGGCGGGGAGAGAAGCGACTAGACCAGCACTGCTCGCCCTAAGGCGAAAAAGTAGATATGCCGCTCTGTGACCGTGCGGCGCAGCAGTGCTTCTGTGGCACGGGTGTAGAGGTCAACTTGCCCGCGATAACGATCAACCACAGCCGCAACCGAATCTTCTGTGACGCGATCGGATTTATAGTCGACTAGGATTAGGCCGTCTCCTTCGCTAAACAAGCAGTCAATCACCCCCTGTACGTAGATAAATTCGTGGCGTGCTGTGGGATGTATTTCGTGTGCGGGCACACGTAAACTAAAGGGCAGCTCGCGCCACGCTCGTGGTGATGCCAGCAGCCGCCGGCCTAAGCTGCCGGCGAAGAATAGGGCTATGGGTTCCAGCGAAAAACTCGCTACCTCTATGGGCGTAAGCAGTTTCTTGTCTACCAAATCTTGCCGTAATGACTCAAAGTAGCCGAGGTCTAAGTGTGCCTTAAGGTCTACCTGCTGCAGCAACATATGCATGGCGGTGCCTATTTCCGCCGCGGTGAGTTGGCTTGGCGCGCGCACTGTTTGTTGCCGCACGCGCTTAAAGGCATCAGCCGATACCCCCGCACTTTCCTCTTCCTCCGCCATCTGCCGGCGTTTAATCTCGGATACAGTCATTTTGGCAGCAATGCGTGTGCTGGCAGCAAACGGATAGATGTAGCCTAATCTGTGCTTTACTTCCTCACTGCAGGGGCTTGCAGGCACTTCCAAAAGCCCAGCCACCGCCTGCAGAAGCTGGGAAGGGCTACCTGTCGCAGCACCGGCTGCTGACAGATGAGACGGTCCCATATAAGCGAAGGACACCGCAGGCGAACCCTTTACGCTACCCCCCATGCTGACATGCGTAAAGAGCGCGGGCCCTAGCCAATCCCAATAATTCTGCGCCCGCTCCATTAGGGCGGCTGGCAATTGCTGCGGACATTCGTCAGCACATGCGTTTTGCCAAGACAGAATCGTCTCATCCCGCTTATTTACTGCCCCCACAAGGTAGAGCTTCTCCCGCGCTCGTGTCATCGCCACATATAGCACACGCAGTTCCTCGGACAGACTTTCGCGCTTAAGCACACCGCGCAGATAGAGATTGGGCAGGCTGGGGTAAATGCAGCGAGTCGCGGTATCTACCACTTTAGGGCCGAGTCCGAGCCCCTGGTGTACGAGGACGTGTGCGGATAGTTCGCGCAAGTTAAACTTGTTCCCAAGCCCCGCTACAAAAACCACGGGGAACTCTAGGCCCTTGCTCTTATGTACCGACATTACGCGCACTACGTCGTCACTTTCACCGCAAGTGTTGGGCTTACCAAGGTCGCCCTGTTGCTCTTCTAAACGTTCAATAAAGCGCAAGAAGCTAAACAGCCCTTTATAAGACGTGGCCTCGAACTGGTAGCTCCGCTCAAGCAACGCCCTGAGGTTGGCCTGGCGCTGCCTGCCGCCCGGCAGCGCACTGACGTAGAGGAGGTAACCCGTCTCCCGATAGATTTCTTGCACTAACTCCGGCAAGCTGCCGCGTCGCGCCATATCGCGCCAGTGCTCTAACTTTGCGAGGAAGATTCTTACCTTGTCATTTTTGCTTGTGCTTGCCATTACGGCGTCCCAGAAATCGCCCGCGTCAGCAAGGCGAATCTCGGCCAGCTCGCTTTCATCTAGCCCTACCAGGGGTGAACGGAGCACTCCGGCAAGTGGGATGTCTTGACGTGGATTGTCGATAACGCGCAGTAAGCTCATTAGCACATGCACTTCCGTCGAGCGAAAGTACCCGCCCGAAGTCTCGGCAAAGGCAGGTATGCCCCGCTCTGCAAATACATCCAAGTATACTTCGGCTCGCCCCGCGACTGCCCGCTGCAGGACAACAATGTCTCGGTATTGCAAAGGTCGGTAATCTTGCAAGCTTACGTCCCATACCTTGTTCCTGCCGTCCGCTAGGCTCACTATTTGCGCGGCGATAGCACGCGCTTCACGCGTAGTCACGTCTAACTCCCCCTCGGGAGTGTCGGGAACTCGTCGGTCTAGCAAGCACACCTCCACGCTCGGAGTTAAAGCAGCCTTTTCCTCGGGGTACTCTGCGGCTGCTATAAGTTCTGCCCGTTGGTCATATTGCACTTCGCCTATCGAGTCTTCTGACATCAGCTGTATAAACAGATGATTGACAGCGGCAATGATGCCGGATCGACTGCGAAAGTTATGCGCGAGATAAAGACACAAGTTGTTAGCGGTCGCATCGCTGCATCTTCGCTCCTTGGAACGAAAAAGCCCCGGGTCGGCGAGGCGAAAGCGGTAGATGCTCTGCTTGACGTCGCCTACCATCACCATGTTGTTGGCGCGTGAAACAGCGTTTAGAATCGCCTCTTGTACACCGTTAATGTCTTGATACTCATCTACCAGCACTTCGACAAAACGCTCCCGCAGTTCCTCCGCCACGTCGGACGTGTTTTCACCGCCTCTAAGGACAGTTAGCGCCATATGTTCAAGGTCACTAAAGTCTACAACGCCCCGCGCACGCTTCGCTTGCCCGTACAACTGCAGGTACTCCGTAACTAGTTGACGGAGCATCGCCGTTTGCGGACTCACCAGCTGCAGGCCTGCGATTATCTCGCGCGCGCTTTGCGCCAGTAGCCCCGAACAAAGGTCCTTTACTGCCTGTTTGGCCTCGTTGCGCCACGCTTGGCATACTTCCTTGTTTGGGGCGTCGTAACCGCGTTGGCTCGGCAAGCGGGCAAATGTAATATCATGCACGGCATCGCGTAGCCGGTCCCACGTGGTGATTGGTGTCGCGCATACGCCCTTCAGTACTTGCAGTTCTCCCGTCACAGTGCTGACGTAGTGGGTGGGGCCTACTTCGGCAACGGCGAGTGCCCGCTCTAAACAATCGCACGCATGCCCAAGTTCGCTTTGCACAAGCCTATTCACGCCCCCGAACCACGGCGAGTCCTCTACCGTCTGCATGCCGGTGGCTTGGATTCCGGCGTCGACAGAGGCGAGCCACTTTGCTGGCTCAGGCTGACTGAGAGCAAAACCAGCCAAGTCGGCGATGAGTGTTTGCAGCCCTTCGTCGCTATTGCGTCCGCCAAACCCCTCTACCAAGGCCATAAACGCTGGGTCTAGGGCCGCGTAGTTCTGTTCGAGCACTTGCTCGAGCACGTCTACTTGCAGTAGCGCGCACTCTGCCTCATCCGCGACACGAAAAGAAGGGTCTAGGTCTAGCAGGTAGAAGTTCTGCCGCAATATCTCTAGGCAAAAAGAGTGCAAAGTCATAATGCTGGCCTTGCCCAGCAGCGTCACTTGCCGGCGCAACCTATCGCAATCCGGATTTCGGCGTAGTTCGGCGTGTATTGCCGCGCCAATGCGCTCGCGCATCTCCGTCGCGGCAGCGTTAGTAAACGTTACCACCAGCAACCGGTCCACGTCTACGCCCTCCGTCGGGTCAAGCAGCCGCTCAATAATGCGTCTAACTAGTACTGCCGTTTTCCCCGCACCCGCACCGGCCGAGACTAAAAGGTTCATACCGCGGGCAGTGACAGCCCGATTTTGCTCTTCGGTCCATTTAGCCATGAATAGCCCCTCCCTTGTCACCCCATAGGCATCCCGTTCATCAGCCGCATTTGTCTAGGCAGGACTGAGTTATTGCTGTCCACGAAGGACACGAAGCACCACTAAGGAACACTAAGGTTATCTTTTCTTGCGTCTTCGTGCGCTTAGTGTTCGTAGTGGATCGTGCCTCGCTCTAAACAGGCTGAGTAGACCCCTTTTTCTCGCCTAGACGCCGCCACACTTCTTCCGATTCGTGCTTTTCTAGCTGGCGAAACTGGGTTTCTGGCTGCAGCAAATCAAACTGACAGACCGGCAAAAACTCACAATAAGTGCAAGCCGTGTCTTTTCCCAAGCGATAGGGCGTGGCGGCGACATCACCGGCGAGAATGTCTTCGCCCGCTTGTTTGAGGCTCCCTTGTAAGTGTACAAGCATGGCCTCTAGCTGCTCGACAGTCCAAGCGCAAGTCCCGCTAACTTCGCCCTTACCCGTAATCTTTACCGGCACAATGCTTGATTCGTCCCCCGAGCTATGATCAAGCAAGCTAATTACGGCTTTGTCAGCCACAACGACCCCTTGCAGCCGGAACTCTTTTCGGATTTGTTCCTCGGCAGCGCCTAGGTCGAGTGGCATCGGCGAGGAAAGGAAGGGGTCATGCACACGAAAGTACAGCGCGGCGGCAGGCAACGCCGTGGCGCCTAAAAACTGCGGCGCTAGCCGCAACACTGCCAACAGGTAAGTTAATAGCTGGGTTTTTAGTCCGTAGTAGACTTCAAGGGGAGTGAGCTTGTTATGCCCCGACTTGTAGTCCACCACCGCAACATACAGATTATCTTTATCGCGAGCAGTGTCAACGCGGTCAATACGCCCCAAGAGCTCCATAACAGTATTATCGGCGAGAGTGAATCTCACGGCGGGGAGGCTGTCCCCCTCCTGCCCAAACCCGAGCTCCACCGCCACCGGGCGGAACTTGCCCCGCTTGGCATGTGCGCCCATTATTTTAGCTGAACGCTCCACAACTTGCCGCAATCTCTTTGTTATGTACTTGTGGCGGGCATTGCTGGTCAAAATGCCCATGGTCGGCACTAGATCAGCCACTACCCCTGTCGCAATGCCCTGACACTGCGCCTGGGTCATGTCTTCCCACGCCAGACTGTGCCTCTGCATATGGCTAGCAAAGCGATCGAGTGCCAGGTGAAAGAAATTGCCGATATCGACCGCCGCCAGTTTGTACAGCGGTCTTTCGCGCAGCCTTAAACCGTATCGCGCGAAGTGGGCAAAGGGACACGCCCTAAACTTTTCTAACCGCGACACGCTGCCGCGTAACACCGCACCATAGAGACGCTTCACTACGCTGGGCTGTAATCTCGCGACTTTGCCGCTGTGGCGCAATCCTCTAGCGAGTATTTGCACTAAGTGACGCGAGCGCGCATCCTGCGCGAGAAAAGTGTAGACGTCAAGCCATATGTCCGGCACTTGTCCCCCCGCTTTAGCTTTGCCGAGCTGTGCCGCGAGGTGTCCCGCCGCGCTGTTAGGATGGGCCAGATAACCTAGCGCCTCTTGCGGCGGGGTTGGAGCCTCGGCAGTTGCAAAAGTGAGCCTTAGCCCCGGGAACAAGTACTGCAGGCGGCGGACGACGGGTGACGGCCGCATGGCTCCCCCCTCCTCGTTGGCCAGTGCATAAGAAAGCGTAAGGCTCTCTGCGGCGCGCGTTAGTCCGATATAAACCAGAAACTCCTCTTCGAAAAGCTGGCGGTGTGCGGTTGGACCTAAGCGAACCTCACGCGCTGAAAGCAATTCGCGTTCTTCGTCCGTCAGGAGGCCTTGCACGCTGAGCCGAGCCGGCAATAACCCGTCATTAACGCCCATCAGGAAACTAGCGCGTGTGGCTAAACTCCGCGACCTCCCTAGGTCTAGGACTTGCACTTGGTCAAGCGATGGGGGTATCAGGCCAAGCACTATTCCTTCTAGGCCGGATTCGACTACGCGCGTGAAATCGGCAAGTGGCATCTGCTCGCTGCCAAGCGTAGTTGTCAGCTCCGCCAACAGCTGGCCTACCGCCGCCCATACCTGTACATGCAACCGTGCACTTTCTATATTGCCATTTGCTTCTAAATGCGCTGCCCATTCGCTGAGGGTGCTCTCTACTTGCAGGGCTGCTAGGAATGCTACTATCGCTTGCGCGCTCTCCCTGACGGTTTGCGCCGTCGTGAGCGTGTGCGCTGCAGGCGCAAAAAGGGACGCTATTGTCTGCCGCGCCGCGTTTAAGGTGCTGTCTTCATCCTGCGGCACGCTAAACCAGTCGTCCTCCCCCGTCCAGTGACGGCCGCGTAGCCCTACCGCCAAGGCTAAGTTGTCTATGCGGTCGACCGTGTCGCGCGCGATTGGCCATAGGTCGGTCTTGAGGCAACGCAACGTTGGCTCATAGGGGAACCCTCGCCCTACAGCCTCAAGCAGAGACTTAATCAGATCGAGCAGTGGATGATTTCGCACCGCACGCTTCATGTCTAGGAAATAAGGGATGTCGTAAGCGGGGAAAATCTCTGCCAATAAGGGCTCATAGAGGCTAAGGTCCCGCGTGACGACAGAAATGTCGCGGTAGCGAAGATTATCCTCACGGCATAAGGCAATAATATCGCGGGCAATATAGTCAACTTCAGCACGGCGATTCTCAGCCGCTACCAATCGCAGTTCACGGGGTTCGTCCTGGCAAGGCAAGGCCGAGAGGTCGAAATAATTGGCTTCAAGGTAGCTAAGTACATTTTGCGCCGGTGCCGGGTGCGACGGCGTGAGTGCTACTACGCTAAACTCCTGACCCTGCCTGCGGGCTAGTTGGCTACAGTGTTTAGCAGTTTCCCAAGGAGCAAAGAAGGGATGATGCGGGTCAAGCCTCGCCGCAAGCAGCAGCGGCTCTAAAGTTAGCGCTAAGCTGGCGTGTGTCATTCTAATCAGCTGTTCTAAGATACCGTACTCTTGCTCAGTAAACCCGGTGAATCCATCTATGTATAGGTGTGTGCCCTGTAAAGCCTCGTAGCAATCGATATGGTTCGCCAACCATTCTAGGCGGTCGTCGCTGTCCAGGGATACTCCGCCGTACTTTTCAGTTAAAGAACTGTACAACAGGTGCAGGTCGTGCAGCTTGTTGCGTAGCGTAGTCGGCAAATCCGATTGTAGCGCACCATGCAAATCTGCCGGTCGCACGCGGTAACGCTTAAGCTCCGACACCAGCGCCACAACTTTGGCCGCAAACCCTGGCTGACCGGCCGCGCGGGAAAACAGGCGCAAATCGCGCTTGTGCTCCTCGATGACCTTGCGCACCAGCATCAGGCGACCTAGGTCGCCAATGGGGGTCAGCGCGGCGCCCGCTACGGAGTTCATAACGATATGCGCCAAGCGTTGAAAGCTCACTACGCGCACGCGCATTAGCCCCCCTAGCAGGTCGCACAACGCCTTTTCCACTTGGAAAGTCGCCTGCTCGGGCACCAAGATCCACAGCGGCGCGCCTAAGGGGTCTTTTCCCACCTCTACCGCAATCTCTTGGTAAAAAAATGTGCTCTTGCCGCTGCCGGCCCGACCGAGAACAAGGCGTAAAGACAAAGCAGGTCCTCCTCCACTCAAGTCATCTAACCCCACGCCAAGTGTGCCACATAACCCGACACTAAGTTATTATCTCGGTTCGAACTCCAAAATCATACCTCCGCGGTTACAATCCGCCAATATCTGGTGGTCAGAGACTGCCGACCAGTTAGGAACATTCGCCCTAGCCACTCGCCACTAACCCCTAGCCACTAAGTTCGCCCTGCGCTCTACTTCTCCTGCCTAACAACTGTCCAAATACTGACAGCGCGCAGTGACGTTAGGTGCACCCCACATACATTCAGACTTGCTGGCGCGCTACTGCTCTCATTGCT
>DBBC01000082.1:1460-23274 GCA_002292025.1 Firmicutes bacterium UBA994 | reverse complement strand
TCCGTATATTTTTCCTGATAGGAGGAGAGTAAGTGGCCAAGAAGTCGATGATTATCAAGCAAGCCAGAGAACAGAAGTTTCCTGTGCGCAGATATAATCGTTGCCGTATTTGCGGCCGTCCACACGCCTACATGCGCAAGTTCGGGTTGTGCAGGATTTGCTTTCGCGAACTAGCCCATGAGGGGCAGATCCCCGGCGTCAAGAAGGCCAGTTGGTAAGGGCCCTTCATTTAGGAAGGAGGTTTGACACGTAATGGTTATGACAGATCCAATCGCTGATATGCTGACAAGGGTGCGCAATGCCAACGATGCGCTGCACGAGAGCGTAGAAGTGCCGGGTTCGGCCATGAAACGCAGCTTAGCAGAGATTCTTAAGGCAGAGGGCTTTATTCGCGACTTCGTGTGGGAAGGCGACAACAAGCAAGGCCTCCTGAAAATAGCCCTGAAATATGGTGCTAACAAACAACGCGTCATTTCCGGGGTGAAGCGCATCAGTAAACCCGGGCTGCGTGTCTATGCACGCAAAGATGAACTCCCACGTGTTTTGGGGGGCTTAGGCATTGCCATCGTTTCTACTTCACAGGGGCTGATGACGGACCGCCAAGCCAGGGCCAAGAACCTTGGCGGTGAAGTTATCTGCTACGTCTGGTAGGGAGGAGAGACTGACATGTCAAGAATTGGCAAAAAGCCTATCGCCATACCGCCCGCGGTCGAGGTTAGTCTGAACGGGCAGACGATTACTGTGACAGGCCCTAGGGGTTCACTCCGGCGTGAACTGCACGCCGAGGTAGATGTCGAGGTAAGTAAGACGGAGATAGCGGTTAAGCGCCTATCTGATAGTCAACTGCACCGCTCGTTGCACGGCGTTACTCGCACTGTTATCGCCAATATGGTGGACGGTGTAACTAAAGGATACGTGAAGAAGCTTGAGGCTGCCGGCGTTGGCTGGCGCGCTAGCGTGCAGGGCAAAAAGCTCGTCCTTACAGTGGGGTATTCCCACCCGGTAGAGATTGACCCTCCGGCGGGGATTGAGTTTAAGACAGAAATCGTAGCTAAGCCCCCTTTTGGTAATATTCCGCTGATCACTGTTTCCGGCAACGACAAGGAGGCAGTTGGGCAGACGGCTGCTACCATTCGCGGCATACGCGAACCCGAACCCTATCTTGGTAAGGGTATTGCCTACGTAGGCGAGAAGATCCGGCGCAAGGCTGGCAAGACCTCAAAATAGTTCGTACCCTACGGAAAGGAGTGAGCCAACGGTGTTACAGCAGCTAGACAAGAACAAAATTCGTAAGACACGTCACATGCGAGTGCGCAAATCTGTTATCGGCACAGATGCGCGACCGCGTTTAAATGTTTTTCGCAGTTCCCGTCACATCTACGCTCAAATCATAAATGACACGACAGGCCACACGCTTGTCAGCGCTTCTACCCTTGGTCCTGAACTTAAGGGCATTTCTGCCGGTGGCGTAGAGGCCGCAAAGGCCGTGGGCAAGTTAGTCGCAGAGAGAGCTTTAGCCAAAGGCTTAAGCAAGGTCGTTTTCGACCGCGGCGGATACCTCTACCATGGGCGGGTCGCGGCATTGGCCGAAGCTGCGCGCGCAGCCGGGCTAGAGTTCTAGCAGCAGGAGGAGGGGGAAAATTGGAACGCAATGAGATGAGCAAATTCGACCTTACCGAGAAAGTAATCGCCGTGAAACGCGTCAGCAAGACCCGTAAGGGTGGTCGCGACTCGAGCTTTAGTGCTTTGGTAGCTGTCGGAGACGGCCAAGGGCGCGTAGGTGTGGGGCTAGGCAAAGCCAAAGAGGTTGTGGAAGCAATTCGTAAGGGCACGGAAGACGGCAAGAAGAACCTGATCACTGTTCCCTTGGCCGAGACCACCATCCCGCACGAAGTCACAGGCGTGGCCGGCGCGGGCAGAGTTTTGATGAAACCGGCCTCTGTCGGTACAGGGGTTATAGCCGGCGGCGCTGTCCGCGCCATTTTGGAACTCGCGGGCGTGCGCGACATTCTTACCAAATCTTTGGGCTCGTCTAATGCCATGAACATGGCACAGGCGACTTTGTCGGGGCTTAAGTCCCTGCGGACTCCCGAGCAAGTGGCTAAGCTGCGCGGCATTACCGTAGAGTCTCTGTTAGGATAGGGGGCAGGCACGATGGCTAAACTGCAAATTACGCTAGTGCGCAGCCTCATCGGCCGCCCGGAAGACCAGCGGGCGACATGTCGTGCGCTAGGGCTTACCAAGACACACCGCACCGTAGAGCATGAGGACACCAAAGCCATACGTGGCATGATTGAGAAAGTCAGTCATCTCGTCAAGGTAGTCGCAAGCTAATGTTAAACGAGGAGGTGCAACAATGAAGCTCCATAACTTACAGCCTGCGGAAGGTTCCCGTCAAGCGCGCAAGCGTGTGGGCCGCGGCCATGGCTCGGGCCTAGGAAAGACCTCGGGTCGCGGGAGCAAAGGACAATGGGCGCGTGCCGGCGGCGGTGTGAGACCTGGCTTTGAGGGTGGGCAGATGCCGCTCTATCGGCGCCTGCCAAAGCGCGGGTTTAATAATAAATGGAAAACATTCTTTGCCTTAGTCAATGTGCGGGATCTTGATATTTTCCCCGCCGGGAGCGTGGTTGAGCTTAGCACACTTCAGGCAGCCGGATTGGTAAAGAACCCGCTTGACGGCGTCAAAATTCTCGGGACAGGCGAAGTCACTAAGGCGCTTACGGTTAGAGCCAATGCTTTTAGCAAGTCCGCTGCCGAGAAGATTAGTGCCGCCGGCGGCCAGACCGAGGTGATTTAGGTGCTGACCAGTCTACGCAACTTATGGCGCATTGACGATCTGCGCAAGCGCATTCTCTACACTCTTGGCGTGTTCCTTATAGTGCGGTTTGGTAATTTCATCCCCGTCCCTGGCGCTGACCGCCTAGCCATGAGTCAGTTTATGGAAGGGCAAGGCGGGTTGTTCGGGCTCTTAGATGTTATCTCTGGGGGTGCATTGGCTAACCTGTCGATTTTCACCCTGACCATAGGCCCTTACATTACGGCAAGCATTATCGTCAGCTTGTTGCAGGTAGTTATCCCTAGCTGGGAGGCCCTAGCCAAAGAGGGTGAAGAAGGGCGCAAGAAGCTCAACAGCTATACGCGCTATGGCACAGTAATCTTGGCCTTTGTGCAAGGGTATGCCACTTCCGTCGGACTAGCCAACCAAGGCGCGCTGATGGCAGGACATATCAGTTATCTGTTGACGACCATAAGTTTTACGGCTGGGGCGACCATGGTGATGTGGTTAGGCGAGATGATTACGGAAAAAGGGATCGGCAACGGCATATCCCTAGTGATCTTTGCTAATATCGTTTCACAGCTGCCGGCTACACTCACCAGTTTAGTTGAGTTCGTCCGTGAGGGTACGCTTAATATTTTCACGGTAGCGCTGCTGGGGATACTTACGCTGGCGGTAATCGCCGGGGTGGTTTGGGTACAGGAAGGGCAGCGCCGCATCCCTGTTCAGTACGCCAAGCGTGTCGTCGGGCGCAAGATGTACGGCGGACAGACTACACACATTCCTTTGCGCGTTAACCAAGCGGGGGTTATTCCCGTAATTTTTGCTTCATCACTCCTGATGTTTCCGCAAGTCATCACCCAGTTCACCCGCGCGGAGTGGGTACAGGGAATCGCCGAAGCGCTGCAGTTTGGCGGCTGGCTGCACAACGTGCTGTACGTAGTCCTGATTTTTGTGTTTAGCTACTTCTACACATTCGTGCAGTTTAACCCCAAAGAAATGGCAGAGAACATGCAGAAGAACGGCGGCGCCATCCCGGGCGTGCGACCGGGGCGTACGACGGCGGATTTTCTCTTCCGCGTGGTAAATCGCTTGACACTCGTGGGTTCCGCATTCTTAGCGGCGATCGTCATTTTGCCGCTAGGACTTTCCGGTTTAGTAAGAGTGAACATCGGCATCGGCGGGACGGCACTGCTGATCGTTGTAGGCGTGGCGCTCGAGACCATGAAACAGATTGAAGGTCACCTTGTCATGCGCAATTACAGTGGCTTTATGAAGTAGGCTGCCGTGAGCGAGATGAATATAATTCTCCTCGGGGCGCCCGGTGCGGGCAAAGGGACGCAAGCGGCTGTACTGTGCAAGGAGTTTGGTGTGCCCCACATTTCTACCGGCGATATGTTTCGGCAGGCAGTGCAGGCGCAAACACCTTTAGGTCTTTCCGCCAAATCGTTTATGGACAGCGGTGCCCTAGTGCCTGACCACGTGACCATTGGCATCGTGGCCGATCGCTTGGCTGCTGACGACGCCGCGCGCGGATTCTTGCTAGATGGGTTCCCGCGCACCTTGACCCAGGCCGAGGCACTGGATGACGTCTTGTGTCGGCGCAAGAAAGAGCTTACCGCTGTGCTGAACATCGATGTGCCGGAGGACGAGCTGATACGTCGCCTAACCGGTAGGCAAGTGTGCAAGGTATGCGGCGCGACCTATCACCGAGTATTCCATCCCTCACCGCAAGGTGAGAGGTGTGGAGTATGCGGCGGGGCACTCTACCAGCGCGTTGACGACAGCGAAGCGACGGCAAGGAGTAGGCTGCTTGTTTACAGCCGTCAGACGACCCCGCTCATCGCGCACTACACGCAGCGCGGCCTGCTTAAGAACATTGACGGATTGCTGCCGATTGACGTCGTCACAGAAAAACTCCGGGAGTTGCTTGCGGGCATGAATTCACGCGGGGCATGATAGTACTGAAATCTGAGCGTGAAATAGCCCTGATGCGTGAAGCCGGGCTGGTGGTAGCAGAGGCGCTGCTGGAAGTGGAGAAGGCTATTGTCCCGGGCGTAACCACGGCTAAACTCAATCAGTTGGTGGAGGACCTCATGCTTAGGCGCGGTGCGCGGCCAGCATTCAAAGGATATCGCGGATATCCGGCTAGTATCTGTACGTCAATTAACAATGAGGTCGTGCATGGGATTCCGGGTTTGAGGACACTGTCTGAGGGCGATATTATCAGCATTGACATAGGAGCGGAACTGAATGGGTACTATGGGGACGCGGCACGTACTTTCCCGGTCGGAACAGTAGATGTAATTTCCGCTCGTCTGCTCAAAGTCACGGCAGAGTGTTTAGAGAAGGGTATTCTGCAATGCGTAATGAACAGACGCCTGACCGACATTTCGTTCGCCATACAATCCCATGCTGAGAAGAATGGATTTTCTGTAGTTAAGGAATTTGTCGGACACGGTATTGGCCGGGCTATGCATGAAGAACCTCAACTGCCCAACTTCGGACGCCCGGGACGAGGGCCTAGACTTTCTCCCGGTCTGGTGCTGGCCATTGAACCAATGGTCAACGCGGGGGGGTATCTCACGCAGGTGCTTGCGGATAACTGGACGGTAGTAACTGAAGATGGCAGTCGCTCTGCCCACTTCGAGCATACCGTGGCGGTAACGGAAAATGGACCTGAGATACTTACCCAATTCAAATGAATTTACGAGAAGACTGTAAATTCAAATGAATTTGCGTGAACACTGCAAATTCATGGGGGGGCAATGAGGGAGGAGTGATAGCGGTATGACGAAGCGCGATGATGTAATTGAGGTAAAGGGCAAGGTAACCGAAGCATTGCCTAATGCCATGTTTAAAGTAGAGCTGGAGAATGGCCACAGAATCTTAGCTCACGTGTCGGGCAAAATACGCATAAACTTCATTCGTATTTTGCCGGGCGATACGGTGACCGTGGAACTTTCCCCTTATGACTTAACCCGCGGACGAATAATCTACCGGCACAAGTAGACTTGTTCGCAGCAAGGAGGTAAACGCAAGTGAAAGTCAAACCTTCAGTGAGGCGTATGTGCGATAAGTGCAAGATGATTCGCCGTAAGGGGCGAGTCATGGTAATCTGTGAGGAACCGACTCACAAACAGGCACAAGGATAAACAATAACAGGAGGTGGGTAAAAGCAGATGGCTCGTATTGCAGGTGTGGATCTGCCAAGAGAGAAGCGCGTAGAGATAGCATTGACCTATATTTTTGGGATAGGGCGCAGCCGTTCCAACAGTATTTTGCGCACTACCGGAGTAAACCCCGACACTCGCGTCCGTAACTTGACGGAGGAGGAAGTGTCGCGTCTGCGTGAGACGATTGATAAAGGATACATCGTAGAAGGCGATCTTCGCCGTGAAGTCACGGCCGGCATCAAGCGGCTGATTGAAATCGGCTCCTACCGTGGCTTACGTCACCGCCGTGGTCTGCCCGTACGCGGGCAGCGTAGCAAGACTAACGCTCGCACCCGTAAAGGCCCGCGCCGTACGGTGGGTGTAAAGCGTAAGTAGTCGAAGGAGGAGAGAAACTCATGGCAAAACGTAAAGCCGCTACCGCTAAAGCCAAGCGCCGCGAGCGCAAGAACGTCGAATTTGGCATAGCGCACGTCAGGTCAACTTTTAATAACACGGTAGTCACCGTTACCGATCGCGCCGGTAATGTCATATCGTGGTCGTCCGCCGGTAATGCCGGATATAAGGGTTCGCGCAAGAGCACGCCTTTTGCCGCTCAGATTGCTGCCGAAACCTGTGCTAAGACGGCAATGGACCAAGGCATGAAGGAAGTCGAAGTCCGTGTTACAGGTCCCGGCGCGGGACGAGAAGCTGCCATTCGCAGCCTACAGGCTGCCGGACTGGAAGTTAGTTCTATCAAGGACGTAACACCGGTGCCGCACAATGGTTGCCGTCCCCCTAAGCGCCGTCGCGTCTAATCACAGGAGGTGTAAAGCAAGATGGCAAGATATACAGGTCCGGTATGCCGGCTGTGCCGGCGTGAAGGCATTAAGCTTTTTCTTAAGGGCACACGTTGCTACTCCGGCAAATGCGCCATTGACCGCAGGGCCTACGCCCCCGGGCAGCATGGGCAGGGACGTAAAAAACCAACGGAATATGGCGTCCAGTTGCGTGAAAAGCAAAAGGCACGTCGCATCTATGGCGTGTTGGAGCGTCAGTTCCGCCGCTACTTCGCCAAGGCCGCACGGGAAAAGGGCGTCACCGGCGAGCGTTTACTGCAGCTCCTCGAGCTTAGGCTGGATAATGTAGTTACGCGCGCAGGTTTTACTGACTCCCGCAGTCAGGGACGTCAGCTAGTGCGCCACGGGCACTTCACCGTGAATGGTGAGCGTGTTAACATCCCTTCGTACCTTGTCAAGGAAGGCGATGTTATTGCTGTGGCCAGCAAGAGCCTTACTGTTCCGCTATTTCAGGAGTACGCTGAGTCCATGCGCGGTCGTAGAGTAGTTCCCTGGATTTCTGTAGAACTGAACGCAGCGCGTGCAACTATCATCGGACTGCCTAAGCGCGAAGACATCGATATTCCGGTCCGTGAGCACTTGATCGTGGAAAGGTATTCAAGATAAGGCGCCCTCAGCTTAGAGCAAAGCGTACATGGGCAAGTAAGGAGGGGAACCGCCTAAATGTTAGAATTGGCCATGGGAACACCGCGGGTGCAGCGTGAAGAGGTTACGCTAGGCTACGGAAAGTTCATCGTGGAGCCTTTACAGCGTGGCTATGGCACTACTTTAGGGAATGCACTGCGCCGTGTATTACTTTCTTCGTTACCTGGAGCCGCAGTCACTTCTGTCAAGATCGAAGGCGTTTTGCACGAGTTTTCGACTATCCCCGGGGTAGTGGAAGACACGACCGAAATCGTTTTGAACCTAAAATCGTTGCGACTGCGCCTGCACAGCACCGGAGAAAAGTTGCTCCGTATTGGCAAGACGGGGGAGGGCACAGTCACGGCGGCAGACATCATCGCTGACGCCGATGTCGAGATTCTTAACCCGACACTTGTGATTGCAAAACTCGACGAGGACGCGCGTTTCTTTGCGGAGATTACGGTGGCGCCAGGGCGTGGGTATGTTCCTGCCGAGCGCAACAAGAAACAGCATCAACCCATTGGGGTCATCCCTATGGACTCGGTATTCACACCTGTGACGCGGGTTAACTACACGGTGGAGAACACGCGCGTCGGACAACACACCAATTACGATCGGCTGGCATTAGAGGTTTGGACAGATGGCAGCCTTACTCCGGAGGAAGCAATCAGCGTCGGCGCCAAAATTATGAGCGATCATCTGCGCCTGTTTGTGTCCCTGACGGAAGAGGCAGAAGCCACAAGAGCTTTGGCCAACCGCAGCAACTACCCGCGGGGAAGGCTGCATGAGATGACCATGGAGGAACTCGACCTGTCGGTGCGCTCTTTCAACTGCCTCAAGCGGGCCGGCATTAACACAGTGCAAGACCTGCTGGACAGGACCGAGGAAGAGATGATGAAGGTCAGGAACCTAGGTAAAAAGTCGCTCGAGGAGGTACAGCACAAGTTAGCCGACCTTGGCCTTTACCTCAAGAAGAGCGAAGCGTAGGGAGTGAGCACATGTCTTACAGCAAACTAGGGCGGCGGACGAACCACCGGCGCGCCATGTTGCGCAACTTAGCGACAGCTTTGTTGCGTCAGGGGCGCATGGAAACGACCGAGACGCGGGCGAAGGAAGTCCAACGCATCAGCGAAAAACTGATAACGCTTGGGAAACGCGGGGATCTGCACGCTAGGCGCCAAGCGCTGAGCTATCTGTTTGATGAGAGCGTAGTAACCAAGTTGTTTAAGGAAATTGCACCCAAATACACTTCACGCGAGGGTGGGTACACTCGCATCATAAAAACCGACGTGCGGCGCGGCGATACCGCACCGCAGGCGATTATTGAGCTGGTGGATTAACGCCACCGGCTTTCTTTTTTAGGTCATGAATTTGCTGGAGCATGCAATGCGTCGAGCTGAATTCTGGTACGCAAATTAAGGGGGCGGCGGGCATCATTGAGACCAAGGGGCTTCATCATGTTTACCGCGGACACGAGGGTGACACTCATGCTCTCGGCGGCATAGATATCCGCATTGAGGAGGGAGACTTCGTCGCCATCATCGGGCGCAATGGCTCGGGCAAGTCCACTCTCGCCAAGCATTTTAACGCGATACTGCTGCCCACGGAAGGGCGAGTTCTGGTTTTAGGCATGGATACACGAGACACAGGTTTGCTGTGGAGTATTCGGCAGGCAGTAGGCATGGTCTTTCAGAACCCCGACAACCAGATCGTGGCCACAGTGATTGACGAGGATGTGGCCTTCGGCCCGGAAAACCTCGGTGTGCCTACGCCGGAAATTGCCGAAAGAGTGGATGCTGCGCTTAGGCAAGTGAATATGCTGGCCCTTAGGCATCACGCTCCGCACTTGCTTTCTGGCGGGCAGAAACAGAGAGTGGCCATTGCCGGAGTTTTGGCCATGCATCCCAAGCTTTTGGTCCTTGATGAAGCTACCGCCATGCTCGATCCTGTGGGGCGTGCCGAAGTTATCGAGACTATTCTCGCGCTGCGGAGCATAGCCAAAATGACAACCGTGCTCATTACACACCACATGGACGAAGCAGTGCTCGCGCATCGCGTTATAGTAATGGACGAAGGGCGGGTGGTGGCTTCCGGTACCCCCGCGGAAGTTTTTGCCCAGCCTGAACTCCTAGAATCTCTGGGGTTAGATGTTCCTCTGGCTGCTAAATTAGCAAAAGAACTGATAAGGAGTGGGCTGTCCTTGCCCGAGGGCATTCTTACAGCAGCCCAGCTGGTTGACTCTTTATGCCAATTCAACTAAATAACGTAAGTTTTACCTACTCACCCGGCACACCTTTTGAGCGCCACGCGCTGCGCGGCATAAATCTATCGATCGCAGACGGCGAGTTTATCGGCATTATCGGACAGACAGGTTCAGGCAAATCTACTCTTGTGCAGCTTCTCAATGGCTTAATCAAGCCCACGCAGGGGACAGTTAGGGTAGGTGATGTCACCACCACCGACAAAGGCGTGCGGCTGCGGCCCTTACGTCAGATGGTGGGGCTTGTGTTTCAGTTTGCCGAGCACCAGTTGTTCGCCGAAACAGTGGCGGCAGATATCGCCTTTGGGCCGCTGAACCTAGGTTTAGACCCCAGTGAAATTGCCGCGCGCGTAGATGAAGCAATGTTAACCGTAGGCCTGCCGCTGGAAATGAAAGAAAGAAGCCCGTTTGAGCTATCCGGCGGGCAGATGCGGCGTGTCGCTATTGCCGGAGTCTTAGCCATGCGTCCGCAGGTGCTGATTTTGGATGAGCCAACGGCAGGTCTAGACCCAAGGGGACGCGACGAAATTCTGACCCGCATCGGCGCTCTGCACCGCGAACGCGGCATCACGGTGATTCTGGTATCGCACAGCATGGAAGACATAGCTCGCCTCGTCAGCAGAATTGTGGTAATACATGAGGGCGAGGTGCTGCATGACGGGCCGCCGCGCGAAGTGTTTTGCTCGGCTGAGAGCCTCTCTGGCATCGGTCTAGGGGTGCCCCAAGCCACAGAAATTCTGCGGCGCTTGCGACTGGCAGGCTGGAACGTGCCCGCCGTAGCTCTGACCCTAGCGGAAGCTCACGGGTTTATCGTAGAAGCTTGGCGTGAGAGGAGTGGCGAGGCATGAGCATGCTGCAAAACGTCACCTTGGGACAGTACTTTCCCGGCACCAGCGTAGTGCACCGCCTAGACCCGCGCACCAAGCTCGGCTTGGCACTTGCCTATATTATTGTTCTGTTTATAGCGCGAACAGGGCTTTCCTATTCAGTTTTAGCTTTGGCTTCGGCAGGGATTGTTTTGCTGTCGGAGGTTCCCATAAAGCTAGTGCTCAGGGGCTTGCGGCCAATCCTCATGATTTTGTCGCTGACCGTGGTATTGCATGTATTTACCTCCCGTGAAGGTGTGGAGCTCGTATCTTTCTGGTTTATCCGCATCTATTCAGGCGGCGTTATCCAAGGGTTTATGCTTGCTTTCCGACTGGTGCTGCTGGTGCTGTCGACCTCCATACTGACACTAACTACATCACCTATTGCCTTAACCGATGCCATTGAACTAGCTCTACGGCCGCTTAGGCGCTTTGGCGTACCTGCTCACGAGCTGGCCATGATGATGACTATCGCGCTGCGCTTTATCCCCACTCTACTAGAGGAAGCAGAAAAAATCATGAAAGCACAATTAGCACGTGGAGCCGACTTTGAGAGCGGAGGACTGCTTAAGCGGGCCAAGAGCCTGCTGCCTCTCCTGATACCCCTCTTTATCTCTGCCTTTAGAAGGGCAGATGAACTGGCCATGGCCATGGAGGCGCGGTGCTACCGCGGCGGCGAGGGGCGCACCAAATATAAAGTGCTTGCCTACTCTCGCCTAGACCTGTACGCTGCGATGTGTTTTACGGCAGTCGGTGTCGTGGCCTTAGCCCTATGAAGGTCAAGCTCACCCTTGAGTACGACGGGACAGAGTTTGCGGGGTGGCAAGTACAACCGGGTCTGCGTACAGTGCAGGGCACGCTCGAACATGCGCTGCATCGCCTGACGGGCGAGGCGGTAAGCGTGGACGGCGCAGGGCGAACAGACGTGGGAGCACACGCCTTAGGTCAGGTAGCAAGCTTCAGCACCGCCAGCTCTATTCCCGCACAGCGGCTGGCAGCAGCCCTCAACGCGCTTCTGCCCGAAGATGTAAAAGCGCTGGCCTCGGAGAAAGTGCCGGATGACTTTCACGCTAGATTCTCCGCCGCGGGGAAAACTTATCGGTATGTCCTGCTGCTGCGCGACGCGCCGAGCCCGCTGGTGCGGCACCGCGTGTGGCAGATTGGGACTAAGGTAGATGTGGCAGCCATGGAAGCCGCGCTGCCGCTTTTCGTCGGCACATATGACTTTAGAGCTTTTTCTGCTTCCGGCAGCGGCGCCAAAACCACGATGCGCACTGTAAGTGCAGCGAAGCTTAATCGAGAAGGCGACACACTCGCTATCGAGTTTACCGGTAAAGGGTTTCTCTATCGCATGGTACGCAACATGGTCGGGGCGCTGGTGGCTGTAGGCCAAGGCCGTTCTCCTGTGGCAGCCGTGCCCGAGGCCCTGAGCAGCGGCCGCCGCCCCTTAACCTTTACCACTGCCCCCGCCCAGGGGCTGTACCTCGTTGCGGTCGAGTACGACTCACGTGCGGCCACATGTCAGCTTAGCTGTTCCCTCTAGCAGGGCCCTAACTTCCTTTGCGCTCTCCCGACGCCGCACGGCTCCCCAAAGACTGCTTTCCGCAGAGCAGTTCCGCACGGCTTCTTTGACGCGCGGAATTGAACTTGCGCCCATGCTTAACTCAGTAAGCCCCATGGACACGAGTAACGGAGCAGCGAGCCAATCGCCCGCTAGCTCTCCGCAAACCCCCACCCAAATACCTTCCTTCTGCGCCCCTGCACCGTCATACTAATCAGTCTGAGTACAGCCGGATGTAGGGCATCGTACAAGTAACTCACCATTTGGTTACCCCGTTCAGCGGCCAGCGTGTATTGCGTTAGGTCATTTGTGCCTATGCTGAAGAAATCGCACTCCTTAGCCAGCTCCTCCGCGAGCAACGCGGCTGCTGGTGTTTCTACCATGATACCAAGGGGAATCTCTGCCGGCACATTAATCCCGTCCGCTGCTAGTTCTAAGCTCGCCTGATTAATGATCTCCCGCGCCTGTAATAACTCCGACTTATCCGCTATCATCGGCAACATAATGGCTGCGTTTCCGTAAGCGCTGGCTCTCAGTATAGCTCTCACTTGAGTACGGAACAGCTCCGTCCGCTTGAGACAAATGCGTATGGCGCGAAAGCCGAGATAGGGGTTCCCTTCTGGCGGTATATTCAAGTATGAAAGAGGCTTATCGCCCCCGATATCTAAAGTCCTGATAATACAGAGATGTTCTTTGCATCTTTCCACTACATAGCGATACGCCGCAAACTGGTCTTCCTCGCTTGGTACATTTTCTCTGCCCATAAAGACAAACTCGGTTCGAAAGAGGCCAACCCCTTCGGCACCGGCCAGCATCGCGGCATCTATCTCGCTCGGATGACCGATATTGGCAGCCACAAGTATCTTCCGGCCATCCCGCGTTAACGCAGGGGACTGGGCTTTGTCGGCATAGTGCAGCATCTCGCGCCGTTTCTGCAGGACAAGTCCCTGATAGTCCGCCCGCACGACCGGAGATGGACTCACAATGACCTCGCCTTTATAGGAGTCCAGTACTACCAGAGCCCCGTCTGGGATATTTGCTAATTGGTCTTCCTCGATACCGACCACAGTCACCAATCCCCGTGCCTTGGCGATGATAATCGCATGCGTGGTCTCGCTTCCATGCCCGAGTATTAAGCCGACAACCTTGCCCTCGGGGAGGCTGGCGACCACGGAGGGGTGAACATCGTCGGCGCAAAGGATAGTCCCCTCTTCGTTACACTCAAGCGGCCGAACTCCAAGCAGCAAGTTCGTTAACCTCGTCCCTATGTCCCTTACGTCTGCCGCTCGCTCACGCAGGTATGCGTCATTCAACTGAAGAAACAGCTCGGCAACAGAGTCGCAGGACTCTTTAACTGCTTGAGGCGCAGATTTACCGAGTCGAATGTTCTCCAGTATCCCCACATTGAGTTCGGGGTCTGATATGATGCTGAGATGAGCTTCCATAATGGTAGCTTGGTCAGTATTCTCGGCAACCTGCGCGCTTGCCACTAGATCGGCAATTTCCTGCTTGGCCTGCCTAAACGCTAAATGATATCTAGAGATTTCTTCGTCTACAGTCCCCGGCAGATAAGCTCGAAGGTCGGGTCCTGTATCCTTCGCTAATTTTACGACTTTGCCTACGGCGACGCCAAGCACAACGCCTCTGCCAGAAAGACTATACATCGCTCGCTCCTCCAGCAGTTAGATTACTGGTCTTCATAGAACCTGTTCTCAATTAGGGCAGTTAATGCGTCGAGGCAAGCGACTTCATCGCTTCCCTCGGCTGTAATAACGATCTCAGAACCAACTGCTAAGCCTAGGGCCATGACCCTTAGGACACTCTTGGCATTAGCAGTTCTGTTGTTGCCCTTAAGCTGGACCGCACAGGCAAACTGTGATGCGGCCTTAGTTAACATTGCAGCCGCGCGGGCGTGTAGCCCCAATTTATTCGTCAGCACAGTTCTCGTTTCAACCATACGGCTCATCCCCTCTCTATTAACCTAACCCGGCATAGCGGGACCAAATCAGTTTCTTGTCACTGGGCACACTTCTTTCTCCGTCTCTGTGCGCTCTGTCTCTCTGTGGTGAATCTCCCTCAGATTTAGTCCTAGTTTTCTCTTTGTGCGCATTCGCTTATTAACCTCGCGGCGCTCTGTTCTAAGATTAGCCGCACGTTTAGATGCAGCCTTAAGACTGAGGCGGGAGTAGTTGGGGAAATCGCACCGCATACCAAGCTGTAAATGGCGTCGGCTTTATGGCTGCCGTGGGCGAGAAGCAGTATTTTCCTAGCCTTCATGATAGTGCCTAACCCCATGCTAATGGCTAAGCGTGGCACTTCGTTCGGGGAGGGGAAAAAGCGGGCATTACTTTCAATAGTGGAATCAGCAAGTTGTACAGGGTGGGTGGGCTGGGCAAAGTCTGTCCCCGGTTCGTTAAAGCCAATATGGCCATTCTGTCCAATGCCCAGTACTTGGAGGTCAATGCCACCGCTCGCGTCAATCCTTTGTTCGTAGCTTAGGCACTCCGTTTCAATATCAGCTGCCAAAGAATTTGGCAAAAAAGTGTTTGCTGGCTCTAGGTTAATGTGGCGAAAAAAATTGTGTGTCATGTAGTAGCTGTAGCTGGTGGAATCCTCAGGGTGAACGCCGATGTACTCGTCTAAGTTAAACGTCCTTACCTCCGAAAAATCAAGGCCTTCTTCCCAGTGCAGACGGATAAGCTCCTGATACAGCCCTAGGGTGGTCTCGCCGGTGGCTAGGCCTAGGACGCTGCGCGGCCTAAGGGTTATTTCCTCGGCCACGACCCGCGCTGCTAGGCGGCTCATCTCGGCATAATCTCTAACTATGTGGATGCGCATGTTGACTCCGCCTGTAGACCTGTCGCCCCTTGGCATAGGTGTAATAGATGTTTAAATCCGCGTCAAAAACTGTTAAATCTGCGTCTTTGCCCTGAGCCAGTCGCCCTTTTTGCCGGTCAACATTTAAGAGTTTTGCGGGATTGGAGGTTGCTAAACTTACCGCCTTGGCCAGCGAAAGACCGGTGTTTTTAGCGATATTTTTAACGGCTTGGTTTAAGGCCAGCACACTTCCTGCCAAAGTGTTATCTCGAAGTCTCGCGGCGTCGGAGCTCACCAAAACCTCCTGTCCTCCTAGGGAATAGACCCCCTCTGGCAGGCAGGCCATAGTGGAATCTGTGACTAAGATAATCCTGTCTACACCCTTAGCCCTTAGCGCCATTCTCTGGATTGCCGGGTGAAGGTGGACATTGTCGGCAATGAGCTCCGCGTAGGCATCGCTGTCCAAAGCCGCGCCGACAGCCCCCGGGTATCTGTGGTGGAGGGGGGGCATAGCATTAAATAGGTGAGTAAACAACGTAGCTCCGTTGTCAACCGCAGTAAGGGCTTCTTCATAAGAAGCCTTGGTGTGTCCGACCGAAACGACAATACTGTGCCTGCGGCATTCTCGCACTAAATCGGCAGACCCAAGCATTTCGGGGGCTAGCGTTACAATCCTTATAACGTCCGCATAGGGGGCCACCTTGGCAAAATCCAGACCAACGATTTGCGCTGCCATATGTGCGCCAGCAGCCGCGGGGTTTATGAAGGGGCCCTCCAAGTGGCAGCCGAGGATTTCTGCTCCCTTAGCCATGCGCATCGCCATGCTAATGTTTGCCAGAGCAGTTTCAATGCGTTTCTGGGGCATGGTGAGCGTGGTGGGCACAAAAGAAGTGACTCCCGTTTGGGGAAGAAGTTCGCTCATTCTGAGCAGACTTTCGCGGTTTTCATCCATTGTGTCGAGTCCCGCCAGACCGTGAAAATGGATGTCGATAAACCCGGCAGACAGAAAACAGCCCCTAGCGTCAACGATTTCTTCGAAGTCCTGTTCCCCGGAGACGCAGTCAGTTTCAACCGCGAAAATTACATCGTCAAAAATCAAGCAGGCGTTGGGAAGGATGCTGTCCCCGACGATGATGCTGGCGTTTTTTATGACCTTCATAGAAGCATCTCTCCTATATGGATTGCGCACCGAGACTAGCTGGAGGCTGTAAAAAGTTAAAAAAAAGTAATTGTTGAAGCAGGAATGGCAAAATGCAAGTAGAAATGTATCATTGGTCTAGTGGTCTATACCAGTATAACAAAATGAGCACAATCCGACAACAAGGATGCATTGGTTAATCCAGATAAAGTAAAGGCTAGGAAGGATTGCAGGATAGTGCGTATACGTAAAGAAAATCTGCGAATATGTCGCGAGCCAATGAACCCAAAAGAGGCGCTCTTAGTGATTGGGCAGTTGCTGTTAGACTGTGGCAGCATAAAGCCGCAGTATGTAGAAGACATCTTTCGAAGCTACGAGCAATTTGGCCCGTACTTCGTAATAGCTCCTAGCATTGCCTTGGCTCACGCACAACCGAGCGAATCAGTCTTAGCCGATGATATCGCTCTGGTAATCTGCAAAACACCTGTATCGTTTGGCAGTCATAACGACCCGGTGAGATTGCTCTTTGGGCTTTGTTCCCGTGAGTCGCATCAACACATAGAGAATTTAGCGGAGTTAGCCTCTATTCTGGCCGACGATGAAGTGGTACAGGCTTTGGCAAACGCTGAAGACATTGATGCGCTTTACGTCCTGCTCAGCGACACTGGTGCCGGAGGGTAAATGGAAGGGGAAGAGGTTGTGAAAGAGTTTAAGGTTCAAGCGGTGTGCGGTTTTGGAGTGGGCTCTTCTACATTGCTCAAAATGAAGCTGGATCAGGCCTTCCGCCACCATGGGGTGGCCGCTAGTGTGTTTGCTGGTGATGTGGGTTCGTCGACTTCGACTGAGTGTGACGTTATTTTCACCTCAAGGGAATTAGCCGAGTTTCTCACTCCCAAGGCGAAGTGCCCGGTAATTGTCATAGACAGTTTTGTTAATAAGGCGGAAATCGAAGCAAAAGTGCTGCAATTCGTTAAGGAATATGGTGCCTAATGGGTAGTCAAAAGATGGTCGAGTATTTTCGTGAAATCAACCGACAACTCCTTCTGACCGAGGAAGAAGAAGCTCACGCGATTGGCAAGGCAGCGGCCCTTCTTAGTCGGGTCGTCATTAATGATGGCCTAATCCACGTTTTCGGAAGCGGTCACGGGCAAATCTTTGCCATGGAAATGTTCTATCGCTCAGGCGGTCTCGTTCCGGTGAACCCCTTGCTTCTGCCACATCTCTCCATTACGCCGGTGGCTAAGCTCTCAACGATTTTTGAGCGGATAGAGGGCTTTGCTCGACCCTATCTTGAGCTGGAGCATGTTACGCCCCATGATGCCTTAATCGTCGTTTCTGTTTCGGGTCGCAATGGTTCGGTTGTAGAAATGGCAATCGCCGCCAAGGAGATGGGGATGCCGGTAGTGGCGATAACCAGCAAGTCCTTTAGCGACAGTCTTCCCTCGCGCCACAGTAGTGGCAAGCACCTTAAAGACTTTGCCGACATTACCATTGATCTAAAGTGCCACCATGGGGATGCATGCCTATCCATCGAAGGGGTAGAACCAAAATTCTCAGCCACCTCATCTGTCCTAGGGATAGCGATTCTCCAAGCCATAACGGCGCAAACCGTCGAAAACCTGAGTAGGGCAGGGCATAAACCCCCCATATGGACCAGCGCTAATACGGAAACTGGTGACAAGCGTAATGCGTCATATTTTCAAGAGTACAAGGACCGCATCAGTAGTCTTTAATTTGGAGGCATCAGGCTATAGCCTGTGACACTCAGGAGGAGGATAAAGAATGGCAGTATTAGACTTCATCATCAACGAGATCTTCGGCAGTGCACCAATTTTCTTGTCGCTTATCGCTCTTTTTGGCTTGCTGTTGCAGAAGAAGAAGTTTACTGAGGTGCTAGCGGGGACACTGAAAACTACAGTTGGGGTAGTGATTTTGCAGGAAGGGGTAGGAGTACTCATCGGCGCGATTCTTCCACTGATGGGAGCTTTCGGGATTTTTAAAGCAGAAACCGGAGAACCGATTCAGTCCATGGGCGCTACGGCCTTCATGGCGGAGTACGGCTCGACGATCGGGATAGCCATGGTATCCGCGTTTGCTCTAAACCTCTTGTTTGCTCGTTTTACTAAGTGGAAGTCCGTTTTTTTGACAGGGCATATGTTGTATTGGTTCCCGTTTATTTTTGTCGCGGCCGGAGTAGACGCAGGCTTGACCGGCACTTCTCTAATCATTTCGTCAACATTGTTTACCGCGCTGTATATGATTCTATTCCCCAATCTTATCCGACCTTTCGTGAAGCTTGTTATAGGTGATGATTCTTTTACCTTGGGGCACCCGACTATTGGTTTGTCTCTTATTTCCGGATACCTAGGCAAGTGGTTTGGGGATAAATCGCAGTCGACAGAAGACATTAAGTTCCCCAAATCCCTATCATTCTTAAAGGAAATTTCTATCGTTTCCTCCATAACAGTGGTTCTAGTCTATGCCGTAATGATGATTGTAGTTGCTTTCTCCGGTCAGAGTGTTTTAGAAACATTTGACATAGCCTCGCCAAGCAAAGTATTTTCCTTTCTGTTCCTGCAAGGCATCACTTTTGGAGCAGGTCTAACTGTTATGCTACTTGGGGTACGGATGATGATTGCGGAGATTGTTCCAGCCTTTACTGGCATTCAAGAGAGACTAATACCGAATGCCATACCCGCGCTTGATTGCCCGCTGCTGTTCCCGTACGCGCCAAATGCCTTGATTATTGGATTTGTCGTGTCGATGTTTACTTCGACTGCAGCCATCGTATTGTTCGCTGTAACCGGGTTCTTCCCATTCGTCTTGGCGCCGCTTACCATCACCGCATTCTTTGAGATTGGCACGGCATCAATTATTGGTAACGCAACGGGCGGGCGTCGCGGGGCGATTATCGGCTCCGCAGTCACAGGCGTAGTGATGGTTATGCTGCTTGGGTTCTCTATTCCTTTCCTGCGCACTACCGTCGCCGATTGGATGCTTATTTTCGGAGGAAATGACTTCTCGCTCTGGGCCATTATTAAAGGGTTGATCGTAGGCCTCATCCCCTGATAATTTCGCTTTGGGCAGGCGGTGTTACTTAAATCGGGAGGCAAAAGTGTGAATGTGGATTTCTGTGCCAGAATAAAGCTCGATGGCGATAGCCCGATTCCCCTCTATTCTCAAATTATGGAGAGCCTAAGAAAGGCCGTCGAGTGTGGACAGTTACGTCCTTTAGAGAAGCTTCCGTCAGAACGGGAAATGGCGGAAAGTCTAAACGTAAACAGGCTCACAGTACGGCAGGCCATCGGTGAGCTGGTTAGTGACGGGGTCTTAATGCGTAGGCGTGGACTAGGGACCTATGTCGCTCGACAGAAAGTTGAGCAGGGACTGAACAAGCTGACAAGTTTTACTGAGGACATGATCAGCAGGGGCTTTATACCAGCCACGAAACTTCTCGAGCTACAAATCGTCCCCGCAGATAAGAGAGTAAGTCAGGCGTTAGGGATGTCGCTCGACGAACCTGTAATTGCGATTGAGAGGCTGAGATTAGCCGACGTAGAGCCAATGGCACTAGAGATGTCACACCTGCCCGCCGCTCGTTTCCCCGGTTTTCTGCTGCGAAACAAGGAACTGGCTTATAAATCGCTTTACGAGATTTTACGGGTATATTACCGCGTTACGCCGACAGTTGCCATGGAAACCCTAGAGGCTCGGTTAGCAACGGTTAAGGAAGCCGCGTTGCTTAAGATACATTACGGTTCGCCTGTGCTGCAAAGAGAAAGGGTTACGCTTGACCACGAGGACACTCCGATGGAGTTTGTTCGTTCCCTATATCGGGCTGACCGCTATAAGTTCATGGTAAGAATGGGCAAGTAATTGCACAAGAATACCTTCCGAGAGCCTGTAGACTACCCCTGCTTTCGACAGGCAAGACGCTATCCGCGTCTTGCCTGCAGGCGGTGGGGGTTAAAGCTGTGGAGGAGAATGAGGAGACGGGGAGTCTGGCGACAATTTTGGTCACCTATTCTGCACTACTGCTTATAGACGCACCCCTCTATGGGCATTGACAAGCCCGCTGGGGCAGGATAGAATGTTTTGCGGTTCGATTGAGCCCCGAACCGCCCGAACGCGTGTCCAATATGCCATCTTGTAGGAGGGAACCCATGCGCAGCACATATATCGCCAAGCCAGGAGAGGTAGAACGCAAATGGTGGGTAGTTGACGCTACCGGCCAGTCACTCGGACGCCTTGCCAGCGAGGTTGCCGCTATTTTGCGCGGTAAGACAAAGCCCGAGTTTACGCCGCACCTTGATACAGGCGATTTTGTTATTGTTGTTAACGCCGAAAAAGTGCAGCTGACCGGCAATAAACTGGCCGACAAAAAATATTACCGGCATTCCGGTTACCCCGGTGGTTTTCGTGCCACTCCTTACGCGGAGCTAATGCGTACCAAGCCCGAGTTCGTAATTGAGAAGGCTATTAAGGGCATGTTGCCCCATAACACTCTCGGGCGCACGCAAGGCAAAAAAGTCAAAGTCTATCGTGGGCCGGAACACCCCCACGCCGCTCAACAACCCGCGGTATGGACCATCAGAGGCTAGGAGAGGAGGTTAAGGAATGACCAAGCTACAGTTTCGCGGAACAGGTCGCAGAAAAACTGCGGTAGCAAGGGTGCGTTTGCTCCCCGGCTCCGGCAGCATTGTCATCAACAAGAAGCCGATTGACGCCTACTTTGGGCTGGAAACACTTAAGCTCATCGTCCGTCAACCTCTCGTCCTCACCAATACCGTCGGCAACTACGACGTAATAGCCTCCGTGCACGGAGGCGGCGTTTCCGGCCAAGCCGGTGCCATCCGGCACGGCATCGCCCGCGCCTTGACGCTGCAAAACCCAGAGGCGCGCCCCGTGCTCAAGAAAGCCGGGCTGCTGACGC
The DNA here is from genome assembly GCA_002292025.1 of Firmicutes bacterium UBA994. Taxonomy (GTDB): domain Bacteria; phylum Bacillota; class UBA994; order UBA994; family UBA994; genus UBA994. Next base: position 2,287 of record DBBC01000082.1, on the reverse strand, counting down.
GTGACCCGCGCATGGTCGAGCGCAAGAAGTACGGCCTCAAAAAGGCTCGCCGCGCTCCACAGTTCTCCAAACGCTAAACAAAGCAAAAGTGACGCGATAAACCGCAAAAGTTCTCCTCTCACGCCGAAAGGAGAACTTTTTATTTTGGGTAATAGATATCCATAGGCAAGCATCTGTAGGGTAAAATTAACCACTAAGCGCAAATGTTGTGTATAATATAGCAGGTATATCACTACAGGCGCCACACCTCCCGGGAGGGGGTGCAACAAGTTTTACCATTCAAGGAGGTTCTCGCTTGAAGATATTACAGAATCCACGCAATCGAGAATTAATCCATTACATGGCGTGGGTGGCAGGCTTGATGCTTGCTGGTGTCAGAGATCAATGGCTCTTGACGGTCGGAGCGGCACTAGGCGTCAGCATTGTCCGCCTGTTTGTGCTTACACTGCGCTGGATTAACGCTACGCACAACGAGGAGGGCGCTAAAGCGCAGTTTAACGTACGCGAACTAGCAACCCTCCCCATTTTGCCTCTGGTCTTAGTGTTTATCCTGATCAGACTCGGCGTCAATGCTGAACTGCTCTGGACCGTGTTTTTGGCTGCCGTTGGACTATGGGTAATCTACTTGCTCTTAGGCCCTGTCCTTCGGCAAGCAATTCAAGCGGTAGCACGCAGCGGTTCTAGAGAGTAAGCAGCATAATCCTAGCCGCATGTTCTCATTACTCATGGCCACGCGCTGCAGGAACTATCACGCCCCTAAACGCGGCGCAATCTAGGACTGCATGAAAGGAGTAGTGTTGCTTGCAACCATCACAGTCGTTATGGGG
>DBBC01000082.1:0-1093 GCA_002292025.1 Firmicutes bacterium UBA994 | reverse complement strand
GTTGTGCTGGAAATCTTCAGACAGTGGGACGTCTTTCAGACAGAAGTGCTTTGGCACCAGGTATTGGCGGTTCTTGGAGCAGCACTACTCCTAGTAACACTATTTAGTGCCCTTGAGGACATAATTCGCAGGAAACTACAGGATAGTTCCAAAGCGTAAGCATTAAACCGCCCTCCCCTTTACACGGCGGAGGGCTCACCCTTCTTTTTACAGTTGCGTTCTCCTCTGCTCCTGCGCGCGTAGGCTATTAGTGGTGGTACTTGCACTTTTGGTTTTGAGTGCGCCCCTACATAGCTACTTCTTAAGCACAGTGGCTTTGCCGTCCACCACCACCGTGCCATCCTGATTGGTGACCGTGGTGCGGAAGATAAGCCTGTTCTTAGCCTCAATCTTCTCCAGCAGTTCAACAGTGGCGGTCACAGTGTCGCCGATTTTGACCGGGGCCTTAAAGGACAACTCCTGCCCTAGGTAGATGGTGTTCGCACCGGGCAAAGACGTACCTAGTACGGCGGAGATAAAGCCGACCGACAACATGCCGTGGGCGATGCGCTCTTTGAAAATCGTAGTCTTGGCAAATTCGGCGTTGACATGGACTGGATTGAAGTCCCCCGTGAGCCCAGCGAAGGTGTACACATCGTACTCGCTCACCGTCTTAGTCATACTGGCTGTGTCGCCGACCCTAAGCTCGGCGAAGGGAATGTCTCGTACCATAAACTTGACCTCTCTTTCTTGTTTAGCTGACCGTATTTTCCCGGACTCTGCAGGCAGCAGCGGCAGCACTTCAGTCGCCGCTGCTGCAGTACTGTCTAAAGGGACGGCAATGCCGGGCCCAATCTACAGGAACCTGCCTAACACATACGACGATTTCCATGACACTCCTGCTTTAATTCCCAAATGGCAACACAGCGAAAAGCAGCCATTAACGCTGCCGCCTCGGGGGGAAGGCATTGGGGCAATGGATTTTGGGGCTTACTGACCTTCTCCATTCAGATGGTGTTAGTGTTGGTCACCGGGCACGCTTTGGCAAATAGTCCCTTGATTAAGAAGGGGCTGCAGGCGATTGCCCGAGCAGGGGAACACCCGCCAATGCCAT
>DBBC01000069.1 GCA_002292025.1 Firmicutes bacterium UBA994 | reverse complement strand
TCATCGAAGTGGCGGGGCTGTCAGAGCTTTTTAGGGTGCTTGGCGACGAGACGCGCACGCGCATCTTGTATCTCTTGGCACATAGCGAACTTTGCACTTGCCATCTGGCCGAGGTTTTGGGCATGAGCCTGCCGGCAGTATCACATCACCTGCGCCTACTCCGCATGATGAGACTGGTCAAATATCGTCGTGAGGGGAAAAACATCTACTATGCCTTAGACGATGCGCATGTCCTAAGTATTATCCGCGAAGCGCAAGCCCACTTTCGAGAGGAGCGGTAGACATGAAAGAGGGTCCCTCCTGTGGGCAGGATTGTAACGGCCATGCGCGTTCCCTGCCTATCGTTATTTTAGCTCTGGCGATGCTGGGCTTAGGTGTTGTCTGGCAACTGCAATTAGGAACGCCCACGTGCACTGTACACCCGCATGCGGCGCATACTCATGGCGTGCTGTGGCAGTGGCAACCGGGAACGCCGTACTTTATGGTGAACATTCTTCTGCTGGCGTCATATTTATTGGTGGGGTGGCCGATTCTCCGGCTGGCAGTGCGCAATGTAGTCAAAGGGCAAGTTCTAGACGAGAATTTCCTGATGGGGATTGCCTCGATAGGTGCCATCGCCATCGGTAAAACCGCGGAAGCGGCGGCGGTGATGGTGTTTTATGCCTTAGGGGAGTACTTCCAAGACAAGGCTGTAGATAAGTCGCGTCGCTCTATTACGGCCTTGCTCGACATGCGTCCCGAGTACGCCAACCTGCTGACGCCGGGGGGTTTAGTCCGCACCTCACCCGAAGCCGTACAGGTAGGCCAACACATTCTTGTCAAGCCGGGGGAACGCGTGCCGTTAGACGGAGTCGTGCGCGAAGGGGGCTCATCTCTCGACACTTCGGCCCTCACCGGCGAGTCGCTGCCGCGTTCCGTTGGGTTAGGCGATACCGCACTCGCCGGCATGGTCAACACAACCGGAGTTTTCACGCTAGAGGTAAGCAAAGTCTATGCCGATTCTGCCGTGGCTCGTATCTTGCAGCTCGTGGAGCAAGCCAGTGAGCGCAAGGCTCCCACGGAGCGATTTATTACCACCTTCGCGCGCGTCTATACGCCTGCGGTAGTCGCGGGAGCGGTGCTTATCGCCGTGGTGCCCCCCCTCGTCATACCAGGGGCGAGTTTTAGCGCATGGCTGTACCGCGCCTTGATCATGTTGGTGATCTCTTGTCCTTGTGCCTTGGTAGTCTCCGTTCCCCTCACATACTTTGGCGGTATTGGCGCGGCCTCTCGCCAAGGGGTGTTGTTTAAAGGTGCGAATTACCTAGATGCTCTGGCCAAAGTCTCCACCATCGCCTTTGACAAAACCGGCACATTAACGCACGGGCATTTTAGCGTTATACGCGTAGAGCCTCGGAGTGGCCTAAGCGAGCAGGAGACACTGGCCTTAGCCGCAGCGGTAGCGGGACACTCTAATCACCCCATCTCGCGCGCGATTGCCCGGGCATACGGCAAGGCCATGAAAGCGCCACACGTGGCCAACACACGTGAACTTGTCGGCCAAGGACTGGAGGCGATGATTGACGGCAGTGCCGTGCTGCTCGGTAATGGGCAACTTATGGCCGAACGCGGAGTCGCCATACCACCGGTGCAAGGCGAAGAAAACACTGTTCACCTAGCGCATGATGGCAAGTGGATGGGTTCTATAATTGTGGCCGATATCTTACGTCACGAGACACCGAGCGTTATCGCTGGGCTCCGCCGGCTGGGCATTCGAACCCTATGGATGCTTTCCGGTGACAGGAAAGACATTGCCTCTAAAGTAGCGAAAGACCTCACCCTTGATGGCTATGCAGCCGAGCTTTTGCCTGCAGATAAAGTAGCCGCTGTGGACACTCTGCGCGAGGCAGAGGCACACAGCGGCGGCAAACTCGCTTTCATCGGGGACGGCATTAATGATGCGCCTGTATTGGCACGGGCAGATCTAGGCGTAGCTATGGGCGCACTGGGCAGTGACGCGGCTATCGAGGCAGCCGATGTAGTGATAATGCCAAACTCCTTGGCTAGGCTGCCGGTCGCTATTAGTATCGCGCGCTTCACCCGCCGCATCGTCCGCCAAAACATCGTTTTATCACTTGGGTTTAAGCTGGGCTTTATGGCGCTGGGGGCAGCGGGCATAGTGACAATTTGGGGGGCAGTGTTTGCGGATGTGGGCGTGGCACTGTTGGCTGTTCTTAACGCCTCGCGAGCGCTGCGCTACACGGGTGCAGACTAAGCTAGTGCCCTAGTTCAGCGGTAACTACTCGGCCTGTTCGGTCAGCCCTGCTAGGCTGGGTCTATTTGGGGAAGGTATGATCCACGAAGTGGTCCTTCGTGTCCTTAGTGGAATGCTGCCATGCCTGAACCGTTCACTTGAGTACTTGATGTGCATCCTCTAGTGCCCGCATAATGGGCAGATTTTGCGGACATTTTTCTTCACAGTGGCCGCACTGTACGCATTGCGCGGCATCGCGTCCGCGAGACACAAGACTGCCATAAGACATAAACGCTCCATGCGTCGAGCCGAACATGGCATAATCATTGTACAGGTCAAGAATGTGCGGGATATTGACATTGGCCGGACAGGGCATGCAGTATCCGCACAGCGTACAGCCGATAGCCATGCGTTGTCGATAAATCTGCCGTACCTTATCGATAAGGAAGCCTTCCTCTAAACTTAGGCAGGGTGACTTACAGCCGTCAAAGATTTTTAAGTTCTCACGTACTTGCTCCATGGTGGACATGCCGCTCAACACAACCGTCGTCTCCGGAAAGTCACATACCCAGCGGAAAGCCCATTCCGCAGGCGAACGTTTCTTTTTGGCTTTCTGCCACACTTCTTTTACTTCCTTAGGCGGTTCTTCTGCCAATTTGCCGCCGCGTAGCGGCTCCATAATGACTACGGGGGTTCCCTTATAGCCGGCATACTGCAGCCCGCCCAATCCTGCTTGGTAGTCCTCGTCCATGTAATTAAGCTGAATCTGGCACATTGCCCAAGCGTATGCATCCAAGATTTCCTTAAACACGGGGAACTCATCGTGGAAGGAAAAGGCGGGGTACTTAATGCGCCCGTCGGCCACGGCCCGTGTGAGAAACTCCAGCACACCCAACGATTTCATCTTGTCCCAAGACTCACGGCGCAGCGCGTGTAAGAGATAAAAATCTACATGGGCAACGTTAAGCTTTTTCAGTTGCTCATCCAGCAAGCGGTCGAAATCGGCCGGCTCTTTGACCAGCCAACACGGAAGCTTAGTGGCGAGTTTCACCTTCTCGCGGTAGCCGTCAGCCAAAGCACGCCCGACCACCCATTCGCTTTGCCCGCCGTGGTAACTGTAGGCAGTATCCACATAATTGACGCCTTGGTCGATGGCAAAGCGCAGCATGGCCGTAGCCAAAGGCTCGTCTATGCGGACCTCCTCCGCCGTGTTGCCATGCGCGCCGGGACTGCTCTCTAGCAAGGGTAGGCGCATACACCCAAAACCCAAAGCAGAAACATTAAACCCTAGGTGTCCAAATGCTCTATACTGCAAAGCCATCCCTCCAAAAATTAACCTTACCAGACATTCCACGCCCAGCCGTAAATACCTCTAAATGAATGCGGCTTTACCATGCCCTCGGGTTGGCGCCGCTGCCAAAAGGCTGCGTTGCTCCCACTTGACAAACTTCCTTGGAGTCACTACTATAGGTGAGAGCAATTCTCGCTATCATTTGCGCTGGCGGTGGATTGCATCAAAATCAAGGAGGTTCTATAATGAACAAGAAATCCATGTACTTAGTCCTTGGAGTAGCGGCAGTTGTCGCGGCTTTTCTGCTGGGTGGAGTAGCCAACCTGTTTCGCGCGGAAGAAACTACGGCCAGACCCGAGTTCGTCAATGTGTATACGTCCCGCCACTATGGCGTAGAACCTGTGTTTGAGAGATTCACACAAGAAACCGGCATCCAGGTGCGCTTTACTACCGGCAGCGATGCAGTGTTGCGCGAGCGCCTGCGCGCCGAGGGGAAAAACACACCCGCAGACGTGTACATGGCTGTTGATGCGGGAAATCTTTGGTTAGCGGGCGAAGCTGGGCTTTTGGCCCCTGTAGAGAGCCAAGTGCTCAGTGACAATATCCCGAGTCACTTGCGTGACGGGGGGAACCGGTGGTTTGGCCTCACGCGCCGCGTGCGTACGATTCTGTACCATCCCGACCGCGTGAGTCCGGAGGAGCTTTCCACCTATGAAGCTTTAGCTGAACCTAAGTGGCAAGGTCGACTCGTGATGCGCCCCGCTACGCACTCCTACACCCAGTCACTCGTTTCGAGTCTAATTGCCGCACACGGTCCCGTACGCGCAGAGGGGATAGTCCGCGGGTGGGTAGCCAATGGACCGACCCTAATTGACAGTGATACGCGTATTCTGGAGGCGCTGGCCGCAGGTCAAGGCGATGTGGCGCTTACCAACCACTATTATCTTGGCCGGTTGCTGCAGGCTAACCCCCAGTTCCCCATTCGCGTCTTTTGGGCCAATCAGAACGACCGCGGCGCGCACCAAAACATCAGCGGCGCCGGTGTGACCGCTCACGCTCAGAACCGCGCTAATGCCATTAAATTGTTGGAATGGCTGGCGACAGCGGGGCAGGAAGAGTTCGCCAGCTCGAACCATGAGTATCCCGCCAACCCTAAGGCCACCGCACATCCGATCATCGTCGGTTTCGGAGAATTCAAGGCGGACACCCTTAACATCGGGGAGTTCGGGCGCCTGCAAGCGGAGGCCGTGCAAATACTTGACCGCGCGGGGTACAGATAGACCGGTTTTT
>DBBC01000036.1 GCA_002292025.1 Firmicutes bacterium UBA994 | reverse complement strand
GAGCCTTTTGCTTCATCCCTTTTGCTTGCGGATGTTTTCTAGGCAAGTTTGTGCTGTCGCTTGAGGACAAGACACAGCACCACTCCGATTGTGGCTAAACCCCCGGCTATCAAAAAGGCCGGGGTAAAGCTTTTGGTGGCATCATAAATGGCAGCACCGACCGCTGGCATAAAGGCGCCAAAAGCCAACCCAGTAAAGACTAATCCATAATTTACGCCGAGGTGTTTGGTGCCAAAGGCAGCAGCAGTGAGCGCAGGGAATGTGGCCAAGACAACGGCTAGGCCCCAGCCCACCAGTGCCGCTGCCAAGAACAGAGTGGCCAAGTTTACCGCAATAAGATTAAATAACAACAGCGTCACGGCTTGAATCGTAAAGCTTACAGTCATCACCAAGACAGTGCCAAACCTGTCGCTTAAGTACCCAGCCAGCGGCCTGCCGAAACCGTTGAAGCCAGAAAAGATGGCGACAGCAGTTGCGGCTTCAGTCGCGCTAAGACCCATCACCAGCCGGCCGAAAGGCGTAATCAGTGCCGCGCACAGCATGCCCCCGGCAATGACAACCCCAAATGCCAGCCACATTATCCAGAACATAGGCTTGCGCAGGAGCTCGCCTGGTGATGCCTCCGGTACTAGTGCCGCCGCTTGCTTGCGAGTCTGCACGGCCTTTGCTGCTGGCACTTGGTTAGGAGCAGGGTTCCGGATTATCCAAGCAGCCACTAAACACATGGCAAAGCCGACAGCTGCGACCATCAACAGAGTTCCTTCTATGCCGTACGCTGGGATTAAAAAACGCGCTTTGAGCGGCGCGACCACCGTACCGGCGAGCCCTACACCCATAACGGCACAAGAGATCGCGAATGCAGGCCTATCGGGGAACCATTTGCGTACCGGCGGCGCGACGCAGGCGTAGATTGTGCCTGAGCCAATCCCCCCGGCCAAGCCGTAAGTCAATAACAGCCACCATGGGGTAGGGAACCTTCCCACCAGCGCAGCACCGCCAAACCCCAGCAGAATAAAAACTGCCCCAAGCAGGCAAGTCTTCTTAGGCCCGATTGTGTCCTGCAGGCGCCCAGCCGGCACCATAACCAAGGCAAAGACCAAAAAGAATACAGTAAAGGGCATAGCTGCTTGGGCTGTTGTCCATTCGAACCTTTCGACTAACGGCACCACCATCGGTCCCCACGCGTAGGCCACCCCCGCCAAAAAGGATAGCAAAAACCCCGCAAAGACAATGACTAGACGCGTCCAACCATGCTTAATCATGTTTCGCCTCCAAAAATCTGTGCTGTCCAATGGATTCGCCTTCATAACCCCTTTACCTGCCGCGTAGGCCACAAGGCAGGCCAAGACCATGAAATTTGCCATGAATATACCCACACTAGGAGTCAGCTACACCTATTCCAGCACAATACCTAGGCAACGGCACAGCCCCGCCTCCAAGGCGACGTTTGCCTTAAACGCGGGGATACCAAAGATATGGTGATGACCTTCCGGTTGATTATAGCTATTATGCAGCAGGTGCAACGCGAGTTAACCGTGCGCAAGGGGCGCTCCTAGACTTGTGATGCCTGTTTGCAGCCGTTACCTAGACGCACTCTGCTGCGCGGGCTGATTTGTGAAGCAAAAGGCTCCGTCCCTTTTGCTTCCTTTTGCTTCAGAAGCTTTTTACGACTTCGTCGACGAGCGTGCCGACATAGGCGACGGCGTCTTGAATGGGCTGTTTGCTAGTCATGTCGACGCCTGCCATCTGCGCTAACGCGAGCGGCTTAAGCGTTCCGCCGGCTTTAAGGACCTCAACCCAGCGCGCAGCCACAGGGGCGCCCTCTGTTTGGATTTTTCTGGCTACAGCGGTGCCAATCGTTAGACCGGCGGCGTAGCTATACGGGTACAGGCCGCGGTAGTAGTGAGCCTGGCGCATCCAGACCATTTTTGCGCCCTCGTCGATAACCACTTCGCCGCCCCAGAATTCGTCCAGAATCTCACCTTGGACTTTGTTAAGAACAGCTGCGGTAATGGGTTGACCCTGCTCCGCCATTTTATACGTCCGCCGCTGCAGTTCGCCCTCAATGAGGTGGCGGACAAAGTTGTGATGGTAGGTCATAAGCAGCTGCATGAGCAACCACCGGCGCATATGTGGGTTCACGCTGCTCGCCAGAATATGGTCGGCCACTAAAAGCTCATTGATAGTCGACGGGGCTTCAATAAAGAACATGGTGGGGCGGGTATTGGCTAGGCGCTGGTACCTTTGCGCTAGCACTCCCTGCCCGGCGTGACCGAGCTCATGCGCTAAGGTCAGGGCATTGCGCATGCGGTTGCTCCACGTCATGCTGATATAGGGATGAACGCCATAAACAGAGTTACAGAAGGCGCCGGTGCGCTTGCCCACATTGTCTGCCCGGTCCACCCAGCGGTTGTGTAGTCCCTCCTCCATAATCTGCGCGTATTCCGGCCCCAGCACCTTGAGGCTCGCCAGAACGATTGCACACGCTTCGTCATAACTGGTCTCAGGATTAAAGCTTGGGTCAAGCGGCGCCTCGATATCGCAGTACAGCATCTGTTCTAGCCCCAATACACGCTTGCGCAACCGTGCGTACTTACGCATATGCGGGGCCAGTTCAGTGAGGATGACGTCGTGGATATTGTGATAAATCTCAGTGGTTACTTCTTGCTGGTCGGTAAGCATGTGCACAGCTGATTTATACCCGCGCAGTTTGGCCAGTGCTACATTCTTCTTGACTTCAGTCCCCCATGTGGTGCCGTAGGTGTTAAGATACGGCGTTAAACCGCGATTTAACTCAGCATAAGCATTACGGCGTAAAGTGAGGTCGGCTGCCGACTCGTGCCGGCCCAAGGACATGGGGTAGACCCGGCCTTCGCTGTCTATTACCGAATTAAACTTCAGATCAGCCGTGCGAGATCGCTCGTACACCTCGACCGGTGAGCCGAGCACCTCGCCGAGTGCGGCTAGCGCCTGCTCGGTCCCGGCACTGAGCATATGGGGCTTCTTTTCGATCCATTTCCCTATGGTTATCTGGAAGGGCGCAAGATCTGGTTCGTCCCGTAGATATTGCTGTAGGCTACCGTCTGGCAGGCTGAGTGCCTCAGACTGCATAAAAGACGTCTGCGCCTGTACCTCTGCGCCGGAGGCTCCGGCTTTACCGGCCATGGATTGGTAGAGCGGGTTGGTGCCGTCTGCCGCAAGGTTTAGCGCGGCGTAGGCGAAAACCTTCGCCGCATGCTGTTGCAGTGCTTCTTGCGCGAGGAAGCACGCTAACAGTGATTTTGGCCCCTCATGTAGTCGCCCTTTGTATTGGGATACATTGGCTACCAGCACTGTTAATTCTCCTAGTGCCTGTTCCCAAGCCTCTGGCGCAGGGAAAATGTCGTCGACGTTCCACGTTTCTTGCGCGGGTACTTCTGCGCGGGTAAACTGCACTGTCATTTAATCGCCTCCCAGTAGATTTAAGTAAAAATCGAGGCAATACCCCTATACTCATATATTCCGCCAAACTAACTAGTATCCCTGCAAAACGTTAATCCGGGTCAAAAAATTGATCGTCATCTGACACGCAGGATTGGCGGAATGCGCGTCGAATAAAGGCGAATAAAGTTGTGAGGTGCAGTGCAATGAGGATATTAGGGCAGAGGTCTAGCCGAGAGAGGCGCCTTGAGGCTACGCTGTGGAAGACTCAGCGCACTTTGAACACGCTCATCAATAATCTACCGGGCTTTGTGTATCGTTGTGCCAATGACCCTGAGTGGACTATGCTCTACATGAGCGATGGCGTGACAGAGATAACCGGCTACCCGCCCGAGGCCTTTATCGATAACAAGCAGTTAGCCTACAACGACATCATCCACCCGGAGCACCGCGAATGGGTGGGCAATCAGGCTCGCCTTGCGCAAGGTCTCCCGATAGAGGTCGAGTACCGTATCATCACCGCCGCCGGGGACGTTCGTTGGATGTGGGAGCGCGGCCGCGGCGTGTTCGACAACGGCCAGCTTATGTACATCGAAGGGTTTGTTACAGACGTTACCCGGCGTAAGCTCACGGAAATAGAGTTATTAAACCGCGAGACGCAGTATCGCCATCTCTTTGAGCTCTCTCCTGATAAAATCATAGTTGAAGACCTAAACGGCAATATTTTGGACGCGAATGAAGCCTATTGTCAGTCCTTAGGGTATGAACGCGAGGAACTCATCGGCGTCAATGTGCGCCGGTTTGTACCAGCGGAACATTTGCATCTGGTAGATAAGCATCTAGCACAGCTAGCGCGCGGTGAAACGCTTGTACATCAAGTCCTTTCCCTAGAAAGGAGCGGCCAAAGAAGGCGCAAGTTGCTGCGTGAGCGGCGCATCCCGCTGGGGGGAGACAAAAAAGGCGTATTGTCTATCGCTACCGATATTGAAGATCAGTTGCGCACCATGGAGTCTTTGCACGCGAGTGAGCAACGCTATCGCTCACTGGTGGAGCACTTGCTCGAAGGCATGGCCATCGTGAGTTTTTGCGGGGATATTGTGTTTTGGAATGCGTCCGCCGCCAAGATGTTTGGGCTGCAAGCTAAGCCGGGAGAAGCTATAGTGAATGCTCGTAGCTTACTGCATCCCGGCTCGCTGGATAGAGCACTCAGTGATTTTTTGAGCATCAGAGAAGGGAAAGACGTAACGGCCGAGTATCAGTGCTTACGCTTGGACGGCACCGCCATGTGGCTGGAGATCTATGGGACGCATATAGACTATGAGGGCGAAGCGGCCATGCTCCTGCTGATGCGTGACGTGACAGAGAGAAGGAGTGTACAGGAGGCGAGGGAGTATCTGTACTGGCACGACTCGCTCACCGGCCTGTACAACCGCCACTACTTTGAGAAGGTGTTGGCAGAAGGGGTGGTTTCCCCCGCCATCATCGTAGCTGACGTGAATGGGCTAAAGCTGATTAACGACACGTTTGGCCACGTGGCAGGAGACGAGCTGTTGCGCGCAGTCGCACGCCTGTTAGAAGAGCACGCGCCGGATGGCGCAGTATGCGCTCGCATCGGCGGGGATGAATTTGTGATGATCATCCCCGATGCAGAGCTCGCCCAAGCGGAACGATGTGTTGCTGTGTTAGAAAGCGCCATTGCCGAGCACAACTCTCACACTGTCCCGTATCCACTCAGTGTTTCCTTTGGCTGCAAGACCGCTATCGAGTATGGCGGTGGGGTTTATGCTCTCTACAAAGAGGCAGACGACCACATGTACCGCGAGAAGCTGCTGCAGAAGCAAAGCAGCCGCAGCAGCATTGTCCATGTGCTGATGGGGGCGTTGCAAAGCAAGAACTTCGAAACGCATGAGCACGTGGAGCGCATGGGAGAGCTGGCTGTCAGCCTAGCTCGGGCGGTAGGTTACTCCGAGGGGGAAATGTTTGACCTCATCTTGTTTGCGAAGTTTCACGATATCGGCAAGGTGGGTGTGGCAGACAGCATACTGCGCAAACCTGGGCCGCTAGACCCCGAAGAAAGGCAGGAAATGAAACGCCATTGCGAGATAGGTTATCGTATAGCTATGTCTTCCCCCGAGTTAACGCGAGTAGCTGATTTTATTTTTAAGCACCACGAGTGGTGGGACGGCCAAGGGTACCCGCAGGGTCTCTCCGGGCATGACATCCCATTGGCTTGCCGCATAGTCGCCATTGCCGACGCCTATGACGCTATGACATCCGACCGTCCCTACCGCAAGGCCATGACAGTGCAGGATGCCGCCCTAGAACTAAAAAGGTGCGCCGGTACCCAATTTGACCCTTATCTTGTGGATGTTTTTGTCGCCGCTCTTTAACCAAACGCATGTATTCCAGGGAGTAGCTAGGCCGCTCGGCAGCTCACCCTCCACATGGCCGAAGTGACGAGAAGAGTCGTTCACAGGGGGACTGTGCCCCAAAGAGCAACAGGGGATACCTGTCGCTCTTTTTTCGTCTGCCATGCGACATTTAGCTCGCCCGATTATTGCTGTCTCAGCCAAAAAACGTCAAGGCTGTCGCCTATTTAAGGAGAGGGTGTCAGCAGCGCACACATCGCCGCTCGGTCGCAGGCGTGTGGCTGACGGTACATGTCGCAGGAGCGATGGTGACTGCATACAGAGTGATTATCTCCTGCGCGAACGTCAAAAAGACGTGCGTGTTCATTGTGCTTGCGTCTGCTCTTAGCAAAATTTGCACCGCTTTAATCTTACTTTAACAATCGTGTGTTACTCTCGAAATGGCGAATAAGCAACTTAAAATTAACGGGAGGTTAAATTCTTTTATGAAGAAGTATGCTCTACTTACGCGTGCGCTTGCGGTTTTTGTTTGCTTAGCCACACTGGTTTCGTTGTTGCCTGCGATGGCACAGGCCGATGCTAGGCCGATTTCGATCGTGCTTGACGGGCGGGAGCTCAGGGGAGACGTGGCGCCGCAGATTATCGGCGGGCGCACTATGATTCCCTTGCGCCTGATCTTTGAGGCCCTAGGAGCAACAGTTACTTGGGATGAAGCAACGCAGACGGTGACAGGCCAGCAAGGAAACATCACTATTATCCTCGTCCGGGGCAGCAGAAATGCCACTGTGGGCGGGCGTGCGGTTACGCTAGACCAACCAGCACAGATCATCACCGGACGCACGATGGTTCCGCTGCGTTTTGTGGCCGAGTCGCTCGGTGCCACCGTGGAGTGGGACGAAGCTCAACGCACCGTGCGTGTTACAAGTGCAACGCAGGCGCGCACACGCAGCCCGGTAACGAGTGAATTGCGGATGGCGACAGGCGGCGCTAGCTTCCCTTTCCCACTATATACTCGTCTGATCACGGAGTACGCAGCAGTTACGAGTCCTCGCGTGTTAATCGAGTACGCTTCTGTAGGCTCGGGTGCCGGGATTCGCGGTCTTTTGGCCAGAACATTCGTTTTTGCCGGGTCGGATGCGCCACTCACGACCGAACAGCACGCTCAAGCTCGTCCTAACGAAGTCCTGCACATTCCGGTGGTGATGGGAGCAGTAGCTGTCGTTTATAACCTGCCTGGCGTAGGGAGCGGGTTGCGCTTAACCCCGGGTGCGCTGGCAGACATCTACCTCGGCCGGGTAACCCGTTGGAATGACCCCTCCATCAGGCTGTTAAATCCCACGCTCACTCTGCCCGATCTAGCCATTACTTTGGTACGGCGCTCCGACTCTAGCGGTACGACGTTTATATTTACCAACTATCTTTCGCGGGTCAGCACCCAGTGGCGAAGCGATGTGGGCGAGGGCACGACTGTCAGATGGCCCGGCACTACCATTGGCGGTGCGGGCAACGCCGGGGTGGCGGCACAGGTATCGCAGATACCAGGCGCCGTTGGTTATGTGGAATTGGCTCACGCTGTACGGGCCAACATGAGTGTGGCGCATATGCAAAACAGAGCAGGAAACTTTGTTCCCCCGTCTGTGGAAGCAACTACTGCCGCAGCCGTAATCATGGAAGACGCTTCTTTTATGACGCACCCCACCAACTCCATCGCGCACAATGCCTATCCCATCGTGGGTATAACATGGATGTTGGTGTGGCGCGATCAAGATAACGAAGCTAACGCTCGTGCCACGGTAGACTTCTTGCGCTGGGCCATTATCGAACGCAACTTAGAACCATTCGCTACCGAGTTGCACTATGCGCCGTTGCCTGAAACCGGCATCAACCGTGCGCGCAGGCTTCTGCAGACTATTACTTTTGGTGGGCAGCCCGTTTGGAGGTAAAACGCACTCCCGCACAATAAATCAGAATCGGGGCTCACGCCGCTAAGCGGCGTGTAGCCCCTACTTCACACGATAAGGAGTCTGTGTATGCAGGAAATACGCCGTGCTTCCTACTCTGGAACACGTGAAGGTCTATTTCATTATATTACATTTTTGGCTGCTTTGGGCTTGGTAGCTTTAGTCTTGGGCATTTTCTTTTTAGTGACGATGCAGGCCGCCCCCGCGTGGCGTGCTTTTGGCTTTTCGTTTCTTACTACTTCTATTTGGGACCCGATGCATAACGAATTTGGGGCAGTGCCCGCTCTGGTGGGGACTGTGCTGACCGCAATCCTAGCATTAGTGGTGGCCACCCCATTAAGTGTAGGCACCGCCATATTTTTGAGTGAGATGCTGCCGCAGAGACTGCGCCGACCGCTCTCTTTTATGGTGGAGTTACTGGCCGCGGTACCAAGCGTGGTCTATGGCCTGTGGGGCCTGTTCGTGCTGGCACCATGGTTAAGGACAGGGGTGGGTCAATTTTTGACAGACCACTTAGGGTTTTTGCCGATTTTTGCCGGTCCGTCACTGGGTATTGGCGTGCTGACGTCATCTCTAGTCTTGGCGATTATGGTCCTACCCACAATCACGGCCATCTCCGGCGAAGTGATACGGGGGGTCCCCACGGGATTGCGCGAAGCTATGTATGCCTTAGGAGCTACTCGCTGGGAGGTTATCACCCGGGTTATTTTGCCAACCAGCAAGCCTGGCATTGTCGGTGCGCTCTTACTGGGACTCGGGCGCGCTATCGGTGAGGCCATCGCCGTGACGATGGTTATCGGCAACGCCAACTTGCTGCCGCGATCGCTTTTCGCCCCGGCACAGACGATGGCCTCGTTAATTGTCAATGAGTTTCCCGAAGCCTTTGACCTACATTTGTCTGCGCTATTGCTGTTGGCCGCGCTTCTATTTTTGATCACGCTGGCTATCAACATCATAGCTGCTTGGTTTGTCCACCGCCCAAGCCCGGACGCGACTGCGACAGACAAAGAATCCGTATGGGCAAGACTATTGCCTAAGGGTGGGGGATAAGGCATGAAAAATATACAAAAGCGTAAAGCTCTCGGGGCACTATTCGAAGTGCTATGCGTGCTGGCTGCAGGAGTAGCAATAATGGTTTTGGCGCTGATTTTATATTACGTTTTCCGCCGCGGCGTAGCCGTTGTAAATTTCTCGTTTTTAACCAGCCTACCCACGCCGGTCGGCGTAGCGGGGGGTGGCATAGGCAACGCGCTGATTGGCAGCTTGCTGATGGTCGGCCTAGGCGCGTTGATTGCCGTGCCCGTATGCATTGCGGGCGCCATCTACCTCGACCAAAATCCTGCTAGCAAGCTCGCAGCCTACGCCCGCTTTGCCACCCGTGTGTTGTCGGGCATCCCCTCCATGGTGGTCGGTCTGTTTGTGTTTAGCCAGTTGGTTTTGCGAACCGGCCACTACTCGGCCTTGGCGGGGGGTGTGGCATTGAGTATAGTGATGGCGCCGGTGATTACGCTATCAGCAGAGGAAATGTTGCGCTTAGTGCCAAGCAGCCAACGCGAGGCCTCCATGGCGCTTGGGGCAACTAAACAGCAGACGGTGTTCAGGCTGATACTGCCTGGGGCGGCCGGGGGTTTGATTGTAGGCGTGATGTTGGCAGTAGCGTTAGCTGCCGGACAAACGGCACCGGTGTTACTCACTGCCCTCACCAGCCGCTTCTGGCTTACTTCACTCGCTCAACCTACCGCATCGCTGCCGGTGTTGATTTATCACTACGCCACGTCGCCCTTCGCCGATTGGCAAGCCCACGCGTGGGGCGCAGCCCTAGTGCTGGTGGCTGTGATTCTGGTACTCAATGTGACGGCACAAGTACTTTTAGGCCTAATCAATAGGAGGCGTTAGTATGGCACAGGGAGTAAATATAGAGAACTTCTCCTTTTGGTATGGACCTACTCAAGTCGTGAAGAATATTTCGCTTTCCGCGCCCGAACGCCAAGTAACCGCTTTGATCGGTCCGTCAGGCTGCGGCAAGACTACTTTGTTGCGTAGCATTAACCGCATGCATGACTTGACGACCGGGACGCGGTCAGAGGGCCGCATCACCGTCGGGGAAGAAGATATTTTTTCCGCTGCGGTAGACCCCGTGGATTTACGTCGGCGCGTGGGGATGATCTTTCAGACACCCAGCCCCTTTCCCCATCTTTCGGTGTATGAAAATGTAGCCGCTGGGCTGCGCTTGCACGGCTTAGCGCGCGGCAAAGAAATTGCGGAACGCGTCGAGGCGTGTCTCTGCAAGGCCGCGCTGTGGGAAGAGGTAAAGGAGCACTTGCATCGCCCTGGCGCATTGCTTTCGGGCGGGCAGCAGCAGCGGCTCTGCATTGCACGTGCCCTCGCAGTAGAGCCTGAAGTCTTTCTGATGGATGAGCCTTGCGCTTCGCTGGATCCTGTGGGGACGATGCGTATCGAGGAGCTGATCGGCGAACTGAAGCATGACTACACCGTGCTTATCGTCACGCACAATATGCATCAAGCCAGCCGCATTTCTGACCAGACGGCATTTTTACTCAATGGGGAAATGGTGGAAGTGGGCATAACGAAGGAGATTTTTCTTGCTCCGCAAGACCCGCGCACCGAGGCCTACCTGACATGGAAGATTGGTTGAGCACAACTATTGCACCGTGATCCAAAGGCAGTGACCGGGGCACGTGGCCATAACGTTGCTCAATAGGTCGGACACGCAGGCGTACCCTACCTCAATCGGCGGTGGTTTAGGGAGAGCAAGACGCGTGAGCTCTAAGGAGCTAATAATTGTCTCAAGGTCTGGTATAAACTATCCCTCTCTGCCCATGGCGGGTGGTAGTTTAGTGGCTAGATCTACCATTTCTAAGGCGAGTCGCTTAACTCTTTCCCTAAGCTTAATGGCGCAGTCAGATTCGGTGGCTAGGCCTCGCACGATGTCTTCGGCGAGAGCGCGGCAACTAGGTGCGCCACACGCGCCGCAATCAAGTTGCGGCAACCCGAGCAGCAATTCCTCTAGGTGTTCTAGCATACGGATAGCAACCGAAACATCGTTGTCAAGTGGCAGGATGGGGCGGGGGCGAAGCGGCTGCGTAAAGGAGATAAGCCGCGTGACATGCGCGCAGTCCTCCGCTGCCCGCGGGGGGAGATGGGGCAGAAGCCGCTCTAAGCGCACTCTGGAAACAAAGTAATTGGCGACCGTTAATGGTCCGCCTAGGCATCCCCCCGGGCAGGCCTGGGCCTCGATAAAGTCAATGCCTTCGAGATGCCCAAGCTCGAGTTCTTCAAGCAAGAGAGATACCTCCCGCACGCCGTTTGCGGAGAGACTGCGACCTCTGCCGAGCGCTGTTATCTCGCCGCCTGGTAACGCCCAGCCGCAGCCGAACTGACTCATGCTGTTAGGCAGCACCTCGTCAGAAGACGGTAGCACCTTGAGCAAAGCGCCGTAGGCCTCGCTGATGGAAATTGTACCGTCCACGTGGGATGGGTTCCCTTCGGGCTGATGCACAGCAGTGGTCTTGGCCGGACAGGGTGTAATAAAAAACGCCCCTACTTTCGCGCTTGGCCCCCACCGGTCGTAGGCACGCTGTTTGGCAAGTTGCGCGGCCAGCTCCATGGGGGTGTCAAGCGGCATCAGGTGGGGGAGGAGTTCTGGGAACTTCACTTGGATAAGGCGTACTATGGCAGGACAGCTGGATGAAATCCAAGTCGTGCCGGGGTTTTCGTTGAGGAAAATGTGCATGGCGCAAGTCATGTAATCCGCCGCTTCACCGACGGCAAAAACGTCGTCAAATCCAATGAGACGAAAGGCGGCATGCAATTGACGCGGGGTGGAATCGTGTCTAAACTGGCCGTAGAGCGAAGGAGCAGGCAAAGCAATGCGGTAAGCGAATTTCTCAAGTGTGTGCAGCCCGTCACTGTAAGCGCTTTTGGCGTTGTTTGGGCAGACACGGATACATTCACCACAGTCAATGCAGCGCTCTTCTTTGATTACTGCCTTGCCGTCGCGCACGCGGATGGCCTCGGTGGGACACAGTTTAATGCAGTTAGTGCAACCCTTGCAGCGCTCAGCGTCGAGACGTACCGAATGGAAGTATGACACACCGCACCTCCTCTGATGAGAATAGTATCACAAAAATCTCGCCACCAACAGCGCAGCTAGAGAAATGTCAGTGAGGCAGTCTACATCCAGACAAACCAGATAAACAGCGCGCCTAAAGTCACGGCGACGACGGTTACCGGGAGACCGATTCTGAAAAACTCAAGGAATGAAACCTTATAGCCGTGACGCTTGAGCATACCTACAGCGACGACATTTGCTGACGCGCCGATTGGCGTGATGTTGCCGCCAAGACTTGTGCTCAGCACTAAGGCGAATAAGAGGGGCAGGGGATTAACACCCATGCGTTCGGCCAAAAGCTGTACAACCGGAAGCATGGCCATGGTATAAGGAATGTTATCGACAAAGGCGGACACTGCCACGGACACCAGCACAATCAGCACAAAAGCCTTAAGTACTGATTGCCCGGCAAATGAGCCCATGTAATCCGCCACGGTGGCCACTACCCCCGATATGCTGAGACCGCTAATCAGGACAAACAAGCCTGCCAGCAAAAAGAAGGTCTGCCAGTCTAACTTGGTCAGTTCCATGGCGAACAGCTCTTTGCGCGAGTTCCAAAGTAGCGCCAGCACGCCAAAAGATGCCGTGATCAGACCAGGCAGCGCGTCCGGGCGGTTAGGAATAAAAGAAGAGGCCGCCAGCGCCATAACGAGTAGTACAATAAACAGCGCCGGTGTCCACGAAGAGACTTCAGGCGGAGTTTTCTTTCCCGCTTTGCCCTGTGCGCCACGAAAGAACAGATACACAACGGCCCCAGCCGCTACGGCCCCCAGCTGAACAGCGAAGAAAATGCCCGGTCTACCTTGCATCCAGAAAAAATCGGCAAAAGTCATGCGTGCGGCTGTGGCCAGCATCATGCTTGGCGAATCGCCGATCATCGTGGCCACACCTTGCAGGTTAGACGCTGTGGCCACAGCAATCAGTACCGGCACAGGTGATACTTTAACGCGCTTAGCAGTTTCAAAGGCCAGCGGTGCGGCAATAAACACAGCAGCGACATTTTCAATAAAAGCAGAGAGGGCGCCGGCAAAAGCTACAATGGCTAAGAGGGCTATGGGAGCGCTTCCCGCGGCGTTTACCATTTTCGTAGCCAAAAAGGCTGGGGCTTGCGAAAGCACGAACAGCTCCGCGAGAATCATCGTGCCAAAAAAGATCCCCAGTACGTTCCAGTTGATGGCTTGCCAAGCGTCGCGTACCGTAATCACCCCTAACGCTAAGAGTACCAAGCTGCCACCCCACACGTACAGCAAGGCACGATCGCGGTTGAGGATAAACAAGAGAAAAGCGACGGTAAAAACTAAAATGGCTAAGACCTGATCGTTCAAGCAACAAACACCTCCACGCAGTTTAACCGCAGACGAAGACCTCTGCCCGCCGGTGCGAACAGAGGTCTTGCTTCAAGGCAATCCTTGTGCGCAGCCGGTGCCTGACTTAGGCACGTGATGACGACTGACGCAAAGTAGCTACTCCCCTCGTGGTCACCTAATGATACCATTGCCAAAGGCGGGAGACAAGGGAAGAAGCAATATAGGATGGTATGGTTGACATTGTGCTGCTGCTCATAGGATAATAAGGCACAAAGAAGCGTGCGAGGGCGATGTAATGACGAGTGTGTTAGTGAAGGGGAAAACGCGGCTACACGGCGAAACAACTGTAAATGGTTCTAAGTATGTAGCCTTGGCAGCGATCCCTGCCGCGTTGTTAGCCGATGAACCGGTGACGATAGAGAATGTGCCAGACTTGAGTGATGTGCGGGTCTTCTGTGATATTTTACGCAGCCTTGGCGTACAGGCTGCTTTCGCGAACGGAGTTGTAAGCGTCGACCCGCGCGGTCTGGCCTATAGTGTGCCCAAGGCGGAACTGATGCGCAAGTTGCGAGCCTCGTATTATTTGCTTGGCGTGATGCTGGCGCGCTTTGGCCGTGCCGAGGGCGCCCTGCCGGGAGGCGACGATATCGGCCCGCGCCCGATCGACCAGCACCTCAAAGGGTTCCGCGCCTTAGGTGCGGACGCGCATATTGAGCATGGCTCCATCAAACTCGCCGCCCACAAACTAGCCGGGAATACAGTGTATATGGACGTGGCCAGTGTGGGTGCCACTATTAACATCATGCTGAGCGCGGTGCTGACGGAGGGGCAAACCACTATCGTCAACGCTTACCAAGCACCATGGATTATTGACCTCTCCAACATGCTTAACGCTATGGGCGCACGCGTTTTCGGCCCCGGCACGGAGACGATTCGCATTCAGGGAGTCAAGCGGTTGCATGGCTGCCAGCACAGTATTATCCCCGACCAAAGCGAAGCGGCGACCCTAATGATTGCCGCCGCGTTGACGGGTGGCGATGTAAAGCTTAACAACGTTATCCCCATGCACCTTGATGCAATGATCGCCAAGCTACGCGAAACGGGAGCCGTGGTCGTGACGGGGGAGGATAGTGTGCGCGTTATGGGGCCGGAGCGACCCGGCGCTGTTAACGTCAAAACCTTGCCGTATCCGGGTTTTTTCACCGACTTTCAGGCGCCGATGAGTACATTGCTTACCGTGGCGGACGGGACCAGCATAGTAACTGAAACGGTTTGGGAGGAACGCTTTAAACACCTAGAAGAACTTACCAAGATGGGTGCGCGTATACGCATCGAGGGGCGTAGCGCCATCATTGAGGGTGTGAATTGTCTAACAAGCGCGGAGGTAATAGGCGGTGACCTCAGAGCCAGCGCTTCGTTAATACTGGCGGGATTAGTGGCGGAGGGCGAGACATTAGTACATGGCATAGATCACATGGACCGCGGGTACGAAAGGCTAGACCTTAAGCTAGCTAAACTTGGAGCATCATTAGAACGGTTGTGATGACGTTCATCTCTTGACTGGC
>DBBC01000108.1 GCA_002292025.1 Firmicutes bacterium UBA994 | reverse complement strand
CACGGCCACTATCCACGAAGGACACGAAGGGACACTAAGGGGCACTAAGGGTCTATTTGGGTAATATTACAATGATTTCTTCTTGCAGAATCTACTCTACGGCACTTCGTAGCCCTTAGTGTTCTTAGTGGATTACTCTTTGCAGGAACACCGCCCAGCCCTCGCGAATGTAAGCGAGGGAAGGCGGTGTTTCTGTTTGAAGATCGCAGTGATCGGTGGGGCCAGCGCGTTTACCCCCGGTATCATTGAGGGTTTGTTCGCAGAGAAAGCGGTCCTTGGGGGAGCCGAGGTCTGCCTGATGGACATCGACCGCGAGAACTTAGCAGTCATCGCCGCGCTCTCGCGGCGCATGGTAGAGGCGCAAGGATCGCAGTACACCATAACCGACACTGCTGTGCTGGACGAGGCATTGACCGGCGCTGATTACGTGTTATGCCAAGTGCGGATCGGGGGTCTAGAGGCCCGTGCGCTTGATGAAATCATACCGCGTCGGCTCGGCTGTATCGGGCAGGAAACTACAGGCCCGGGCGGCCTGTCTTTCGCTTGGCGTTCAATACCATTCATGCTAGACCTGACACGGCGTATGCGGAGTCTGTGCCCCAAGGCGCACCTCATAAATTACGCAAACCCCACCGGGCAAGTGGCGCGTGCCGTGCTGGACAGCGGCTTTAGCAAGATCACTGCGATTTGCGACGAGCTCTTAGGGATACAAATCGTGTTGGGGCAGCTGTTGAGGATAAGCCACAAACACTTAGCCTTAGATAATATAGGGATTAACCATTGCGGCGCGGTAACGGCAGTGCGTTGCCAAGATCGCGAGTTGTTGCCTAGGTTGCTTGTGCTGAGTGGAGCATTAAGGCTTGTCCCCGGTTTTGTCGGACGCGTGGCGCACCTGACGAAGCAGCTGAAGGCGCTGCCTTCGCCCTATCTTTTGTACTATTACTTTACACGCGAAATTTTGCGCGAGCAGCAAAAGATGCAACGGACGCGAGCACAACAGCTTATATTACAGCTGCCAGCGATCTACAATCATTACCGCGAGCAAGCAGAACAGTCTTCCCCGCGTTTACGCCTGCGGCGCGGTATGGCCGGGCATGGAGACTTAGCGGTGCAAATCATTGCCGCCATGCAGGCCGAGCGGCAAGACCGTATTGTGGTGAACGGGCGCAATGAGGGACTGATAAACTGGCTGCCCGCAGAGGCTATTGTGGAAGTGCCTAGTCACGTAAGCAGCAAAGGGGCACGCTTACTGCCGGCATCCGGGGAACTTGACGACGGTCTTAAAGAACTTATCATGCGCGTAGAGCGAGCCGAAGCCTTGAATGTGGCAGCAGCGGTAAAAGGAGACCGTCAATTAGCAATCGAAGCCATGCGCCTGCACCCCTTGGTACCAACTCACCAGACGGCACAGCTATTGGTGGCTGACCTGATGGAGGCACAGCGGCGCCATCTGCCTCAGTTCTGAGAGCGAAGAAACGCTGATCACAAAAGGAGGAATAACACTATGCTAACAAAAGCCTTGCTGGAAGATTGCATTGCGGCGGCCCTTGGCACGGGGGGCGATTTCGCGGAGGTCTTTGTGGAAGACCGCATGAGTAACACTTTATCTATGGTCGGGGGGAGGGTGGACAGCAGTGTATCGGGGCGGGAATACGGGATAGGCATACGAATCATGCAGGGTACAAACTGCGTCTACGCCTACACCAACGATGACACCCGCGAGGGTCTTTTGCGAGTGGCGAAAGAGGCGGCGGAGGCGCTGCCGGGGGTAAACGGAGAGCGTCGCATAAACTTGATTAAGGCTGGTATCCCGCAAGTAAATCTGGTCCGCGCCCTGCCACACACCATTGATAAGCAGCGCAAGGTAGCCTTGATGACCGGAGCTTATCAGGCGGCCAAGGAGTACGACCCCATTATTTCGCAGGTCTCGGTGCGCTACTTTGACGAAGATCAGCATGTGCAGATCGCTAATTCCGGCGGCCTGCTAGTCGAGGATCGCCGTGTGCGCACGCGCACGGGTATTACGGCGATTGCTTCCAAGGGCGCCGAAAAGCAATCCGGCATGCTGGCGCCGGGAGCTCATATGGGCTTTGATTTCTACGACAAGATCGATATCGACACCTATGCGCGGGAGGCGGCACGCATGGCCAGCACTATGATTCACGCCGACTATGCGCCTAGCGGCCGCATGCCGGTGATTATCGACAATGGGTTTGGCGGCGTGATCTTTCACGAGGCGTGCGGGCATAGCCTAGAAGCTACATCCGTGGCCAAGAAGACCTCTGTGTTTGCCGATAAACTAGGGGAGAAGATTGCGGCGGACTGCGTGAGCGCGGTGGATGACGGCACGATTCCTAATGCGTGGGGCAGCCTGAACGTGGATGACGAGGGGCATCCCACCCAGCGCAACCTGCTGATTGAGAACGGCATTCTCAAGGGATATCTTATTGATATGCTAAACGGAAGACGCATGCAAGCGAAAGCTACCGGCAGTTCCCGTCGCCAGTCCTATAAGTTTGCCCCGACCTCGCGTATGACCAACACCTTTATCTTGGCTGGTCCCTACACCAAAGAGGAAATTATCGCCAACACAGAGTACGGGTTGTTGGCCCGCTATATGGGTGGGGGGTCGGTCAACACCGCGACGGGGGAGTTTAATTTTGCCGTAAACGAAGCCTACATAGTACGTAATGGTAAAGTTATGGAGCCGGTACGCGGGGCTAGCTTGATCGGCAAGGGAGCAGAAATATTGACGCGTATCGATATGGTCGCCAACAATCTGCTCTGCGGACAGGGCATGTGCGGCTCACTGAGCGGCAGTGTTCCGGCGGACGTAGGTCAGCCTACGATTAGAGTTTCCGAGATTACCGTGGGTGGACGAAAGGGGGATAAATAAGTGGATATACAAGGCTTGGCGCGCGAGCTGTTCGCGCGTGGCGAGGGAATGGGGTTTTTGGACATGGAGGTCTATGTCTCCTCCCGCAATCAGTTTCGTGTAGGCATATTTAAGCAAGAAATTGACAGCTACACCCTAGCCCAATCACGCGGTTTGATGTTTCGCGGGATGATTGGCGGCAAGATGGGATACTCCTTTACCGAGAACTTGGCGGCCGAGGGCATGGAGGCTCTGCTTAAGGACGCGATGGAGAATGCGGCCATTATGGACGGTGAGGAGGGGGACGAGATTTTTGTAGGTGCCGCGCCGGAAGACTATGCCCGCCTAGATGCTTTTAATCAGTCTCTGGCGGAAGTCCCCGCCGCAGAAAAAATCGCTTGGGTCAAAGCAGTGGAAGGAGAGGCCTACGCACTAGATAACCGTGTTTTTACAGCGCAAGTAAGTGTAGGTGACAATTCCGGCGAGACGCTGCTTATGAACTCGCATGGCTTGACCTTGTCACATTGCGATAATTTTGCCGCTGGGTACATTTCAGCGGTGGTTAAAGCGGGCGCAGACACCAAACAAGCCTTCGCCTTTGCGGCGAGCCGTGATTTTTCGTGCCTTGACGCGGCGAAAATGGCTGGGGAAGCCGTAGAAGAAGCACTGTCCCTCCTAGGGGCGGAACCTGTGGCATCCGGCCGCTACCCCGTGGTGCTGCGCAAAGACGTGGCACGGGCGATGTTGGCGACGTTTGCTTCGCCTTTTTCGGCTGATGCCGCGCAAAAAGGGATGTCGCTGCTCAAAGGCAAAGTGGGTGAACGCATTATGAGCGAAGTCATTACCATCATGGATGACCCGTTGCTGGCGGAACGCCCCGCTGCCGCTCCCTTTGATGCGGAGGGCTTCCCGACGCGCAAGAAAGCAGTAGTAGAAGCAGGCGTGCTGAAAACCTTGTTGCATAACCAAAAAACAGCTAAGAAAGACGGCGTAGCTTCGACCGGCAATGCGCATAAAGCTGCTTACAACGCGCCGGTGGGGGTGGCACCGAGCAACTTCTATATTGTGCCGGGTCAAGCTGGTTACCAGGCGTTGTTGGCACAAATGGGCGAGGGGCTGCTCGTCACCGGCGTCCAAGGTACACATGCCGGGGCTAACCCGGTCTCCGGCGACTTCTCGCTCTCCGCCTACGGCTATTTAATCAGCGCGGGCCAAGTGGTTCGCCCCGTCAACCAGATTACCATTGCGGGCAATTTTTTTGCTATGCTCTCGGATGTGCAAGCTGTCGGCAATGATCTGGATTTCGGGGCGGGTGCTATCGGCGCGCCGTCGCTGTTTATCGGGTCGTTGGCTGTCTCCGGGGCCTAGAGACAGGCAGGCTTTGTGTGGAAACTATGGCAGGACATTAAGTCACTCACCTATCTCGCACTGCTCACTATTTTTGTGAGTAACTTTAGTTTTTTTCCCTTTGGCACCGGGTTTAGGTTTAGCCTGGCGGTGAGTGTGTTTTGCTTTTATCTCTTGGTGCATGAACGGCTGAACCGCTCGCTGGCCGGGTTCACCACAGGTGTATCAGTTACCGTGTTCCGCGCGGGGGCAGGCTTCTTGTTGGCGGAAGTGCCGTTTCTTCAGGGGCTAGGCCAGCATTACGCGGCAGGCGTTTTCTATCTCTTGCTGGGTGCGGGGTTGGCGCTCTGGCGCCGGGGGCTAAACAGCGGGGGAGCGGACATAGTCTTTGGCTTAGCTTTTCTCGACATGGGTGCAAATATCGGCGAGCTATTAGTCCGGGGGGACTTTGCGAGCAGGGACGTTCTGCCGATGATTTATCTCTTGGGGCTGGTGGCCTTAGTGAGAGGAGCCTTGACCGGGCTGGCCTACACGGCTTGGCAGCAGCGTGAGACAATTATAAAGCAGGAGCAAAAGGAGCGCGAGTTTCGGCGCTTGTTGCTTTTGACTTCGGATGTAGCCGGGGAGCTGCTCTATCTTGATAATACACTGGCACAGGTAGAATCTGTGACGGTGCAAAGTCATCAGCTGTACAAGCGGTTAAAAACGACAGGACCGGATGAAGCCGAAGCCGCCCTAGCGGTGGCTAGGGAGGTTCACGACGCTAAGAAAGATTTTGCGCGTCTCGCGGCTCGGCTTCGTCATGTGGTCGTTAGAGAAAGCCACGGAGAACACCTCGCTTTGCATACACTAGTGGAAGTAGCGGTAAAAGCAAACCAAGCATTAGCCAGTGAGCAAGGTAAAACCGTTGCAGTTTACTCTTCCATCGAGGGACGGGCAGAAGTGGCAGCGTATCACCGCATTCTGGCCATCATTAACAACCTGATGAGCAATGCCGTCGAGGCCATACCGCAAGCAGGCGCGGTATGGCTGGATGTCCGGCTCCGCGAAGAGCACCTGTATATTGAAGTGCGGGACACCGGCATAGGTATCAGGAGGGAAGACCTAGGAATAATTTTTGAACCGGGCTACACCACGAAGTACAACCCCGGCACCGGGCAGGCTTCTACGGGCTTAGGTTTAGCTCAGGTCAAGGCCATAGCTGAAAGTCTGGCGGGGGAAATTACGGTGCAGAGCGAGCCGACGAAGGGCAGTACGTTTATCGTGCGAATGCCGCTGCCAAGGGGGGAATAGCGTGCAGTACCGTTTTTTTGTGGTGGACGATGACATTGCCGTCAGGCGGATGCTGCAAGAGGTGATTCAAGACAGTGGGCTAGGTACGTTGATCGGTTCCGCCAGTTGTGGGAACGAGGCAAGGCAGGCAATGCTCGCCACCGCCGTCGATGTTGTCTTGGTTGACTTGCTGCTGCCCGATATGGATGGCATTGAACTGGTGCGTCTGTTGTCCGGGACTTTGCCGGCATCTTATGTGATGATTTCGCAGGTACAGGCTAAGGTGATGGTAGAGGCGGCCTACGAAGCGGGGATTGACTTCTTTATTCATAAACCCATCAATAGTCGCGAAGTACGCGCCGTCTTAGCGAAAGTGTGTGAAACCTTGGCCCTCAAGCGAACTGTGAGCAATATCTACCGCTCTGTGGCCGAGATCGGTGTCTCGACCACCCCAGAGCCCTCCACTTTGACCGATAAGACGACGCTGCGCATAAGGACTTTGTTGCGCGACTTAGGTATTGGCGGCGAGGCGGGCGCGCGTGATTTAGAGGATGCGGCGCTATTTATTGTTTGCGGCCAGAGTAGGGACGCTGTATCCGTGAAAGATTTGCTTTTGCATATTGCGGGGGATAGCCTCACGGCGCAAAAAGCGGCTGAACAACGCATGCGCCGTGCCGTGCAGTCGGCTTTACGTCATTTAGTCGCTCTAGGGCTTGAGGACTACGCCCACCCTCGCTTTGAGAAATATGCCGCTACCTTCTTCGATTTTGCCGAAGTGCGGTGCGAGATGCGCCGTGTGGAAAATAATGGGCCGTATGGCGGCAAAATCAGCCTCAAGCGCTTTGTCAACGCCTTGGCGCATGAGGCTTGTATGCCTTAACGTACGATCTTAATGTACTCGGCACTGGGGTCCTCCGTGCCGTAGATCTGTGCGTCTGCTTCTTCTAGCATGCGTACGTAGTCAATAATTTCTTGTGTCAGAATTTCACCCGGACAGATAAGGGGGATGCCGGGCGGATAGGCCATCAACATCTCGGCCACGATTTTGCCCTTGGCCTGTTCTAAGGGTACACGCTTGGACTCCGCATAAAAGGCCTCACGCGGCAAATAGGCTAGTGCCGGAAGCGGCGGCAGCTCAATGGGTTGTTCGCGCACGTCTTGCACTGTGAATTTGCGCGCGATTTCGCTTAGCGCATGTACTAAAGTGCGCACGTTTTCTTTGGTGTCAGCAATGCTCACCACGCACAGTACGTTGTATAAATCAGAGAGGTCTACTTGAATATGGAACCCTTGCCGGAGAAGGCGTTCCATGTCGAAGCCTGAAATACCTAAGGCACGCACGTTGACGACGAGCTTGGTCGGATCATACTCGTAGCAACCGGGTTGTCCCACCATGTCATTGCCGTAGACATATAGGCCGGGGATGCTGTTATTAATCTCGTAGCGCGCCCAGTTAGCAAGGTTGATGGCGTGTGTCAGCATCTCTTGCCCGCGGAAGAAAACCTGTTTGCGCGCGAGATCTAGTGAGGCCAAAAGCGGGTAACTTGGGCTCGTAGTCTGCGTTAAATTCAGGGTGGTCTTAGTGAACTGCGGGTCGACTAACTCGCCGCGGGTCAGCAGCAGTGAACTTTGTGTCATGGACCCTAGCAGCTTGTGCGTACTCAGCGCAGCCATGTCGGCCTTAGCTTCCATCGCTGACAGAGGAAGACTGGGATGAAACTTAAGATGTGCCCCATGCGCTTCGTCAACCAGAACCGGAATCTCGTAATCCTCAGCAATTTCCACAATGCGTTCCAGCTCCGGCGCCATGCCATAAAAAGTGGTATTGATGACGAAAATAGCCTTGGCATCGGATTGCTGGCGCAAGGCTTGGCGCACTTCATCGGCGGTGATAGCCATGGCTACGCCGAGGTAATTGTCTACGTACGGTTGGATGTAGACAGGTTCGGCCCCGGTTAGTATCATCGCGGAAATGACTGATTTATGGGCATTACGCGGCACGATAAACTTATCGCCGGGGCGCAATGTGGACATCAGCATACAGTGAATGCCCGCAGTCGTGCCGTTGCTAAGGAAATGCGCGTAATCGGACGCAAAAGCCTCGGCGGCTAAATCCTGTGCCGCTTTGATCGGCCCGTGAGGCTTGTAGATACTGTCAAGGTCCGGCATAATCGTAAGATCTATGTTCATAACGTTCTTGCCCACAAAGCGCGTAAACTCCGGCAGCCCCTTGCCATGCTTATGGCCGGGGACATGGAAGGAGAGTGTGCCTTCGCGTACATAGTTGCGCAAAGCGTCGTAAAGCGGCGTGCGGCTCTGCCTGCGCCCAAGTGCAATATGCGCGGTGTCCTTCTTGTGCTTCAACGCGAGAGCCTCCTTCGTATTATGGGTGCGATATGGCGCAGGCATACAACGATATATTAAACCTATGACGCGCAATGTTCAAGTGCTTGTCTCAGACCTTTAAGATATCGTCAAAGGCGAGTTAGCTCGTTGCGCGGCGCAGTGCCCTCTGGTATGCTAAGGCTAGATAAGATGATGGAAAGGAGAGTCGGACATGGATTATCGCAGAATCTACGTTCAAGCTATTATCCTTAACGGCCATCATGTGCTTATGGTTAGGCCCCCCGGAGGAGTATGGGCTCTGCCGGGCGGAGACGTGGAAGAAGGCGAGACCCCTGAGGATGCAGTGCAGCGCACGGTGGCTGCACAAATCGGCGGGGATGTAAGAGTCACGCGCCATCTCTCCCGCGAAAAGCGCAACGAGAGCTTGCACCGTTTAGTGCTCACGTTTCTGGCGGAGGCAACTTCGCCTAAGTTCGGCCCTGTATCACGTCGCGGCGCCTTGGAGGTTGACTGGCGCAGCCTCCGCTCGGAGGGGCTCAAAGAAACGATCTACACAAAACACCTTTCGGGCAAGGAAAGAAAATAAAGGGAGGTCCTTATGTCAGAAAGACTCAACTTCATTGACGAAATCCTGCAGGAGCTTAAGGGCAGCGGGCTTTACAATGATATCAAGGTTATCGATAGTGCGCAGGGCGCGTGGATTGTCATTGGCGGGGAGAGGAAGCTCAATCTATGCTCCAACAACTACCTAAACCTTGCTAATGACCCCCGGCTTTGTCAAGCTGCCGCCTCAGCGATTGCCGAATTTGGCGTCGGTCCCGCTGCCGTGCGGAGTATTGCCGGGACTATGAGCCTTCATGCTGACCTTGACCGGCAAGTAGCCAAGTTCAAGCGCGTCGAGGCGGCGCTTACCTTGCAGTCGGGCTTTATGGCCAACCTCGCTGTGATTCCTGCTTTGGTAAGCAAGGAAGACACCATCGTATCCGACGAGCTGAACCACGCCAGCATTATTGATGGCGCACGCTTGAGTCGGGCTGAGATTAAAGTCTACAAGCACAACGACCCAGACTCGCTGGAGGCAGTGCTTAAGCAAGGTAACGCAGGGCGAGTGCTCGTCATCACGGATGGCGTCTTCAGCATGGATGGAGATATAGCAAAATTGCCGCAGATCGTGGCCGTGGCTAAACGCTACGGTGCCATGACTATGGTCGACGATGCCCACGGCGAAGGGGTGCTGGGAGAGAACGGACGCGGTATTGTTGACCACTTCCATTTGCATGGGCAAGTAGACGTAGAAGTAGGCACTTTCTCCAAGGCCATTGGCACGATCGGGGGCTTTGCCGCCGGGAGCGCGAAACTGATTGAATATCTCAAGCAGCGCGCGCGCCCCTTCCTGTTTAGCTCTGCGCTTACTCCGCCTGATGTGGCAGCTACGGCCAAGGCCATTGAAATCCTGACGGCAAGCGGCGAGTCTGTAGAACGGCTGTGGAGCAATGCCCGTTACTTTAAAAAAGGCATGAGCAATCTCGGGTTTGACATTGGAGGCAGCGAGACACCTATAACGCCGGTGATGCTGGGCGAAGCAGAGGTGGCAGGGGAAATGAGCCGCCGCTTGTTCCAAAGGGGCCTGTTCGCCACCAAGATTGGTTTCCCCACGGTAGCTAAGGGTAAAGCCAGAATTAGGGCTATGATTTCAGCCGCGCACAGTAGGGAGGACCTCGACTTTGCCCTCGATGCCTTTGCGACCGTCGGTAAAGAGATGGGAGTAATTCAATAACGCTGAGTGACTACTCGGCTTGGGCAGAGCACGGCATGATCCACGAAGAACACTAAGGGGCACGAAGACGCAAGAAAAGATGACCTACTTGCATGCAGGTATGCCTAAGCGATTACAAAATAAAAAGTTGTTAGTCCAGTGAAGGGGTTTTGCACTTGAAGAAGACATACGCCAAAGATCTGACAGTCGGCGCGCAGGTAAAGAGCCACTTCTTTGTCATTGACAAGCGGCTTATTAACTACAATAAAAACGGTGTGCCTGCTTGCGGCATGGTGTTGTCCCTTGGCGACCGTACCGGCAGAGTATCGGCCGTGGCTTGGAACGAGGCGCTGGCTACCGATAATTCCTACCGCAAAAACGACATCGTGCTGGTGTCAGGACGAGTCCAAGATTATCGCGGGGAAAAGCAAATCTACATCGAGGAAGTTGCGCGGGCTAACGTTGCCGATTTTGACGCCCTTGATTTTTCCGCGCCGTCCCCGCGCCCTATAGCCGAGATGTGGCGCGAACTGGAAGAGGTTATGGCTGGTATTAAGACGCCCTGCTTACGAGACTTACTAACCTTGTACTTTTCTTCGCCCGGGGTAAAGCACGCCTATCAGCAGGCGCCTGCCGGTCGCGACGTACACCACGCTCATGTAGGTGGGCTCCTTATGCACACCTTGGAAGTCATAGCTTACGTCGAGAGCATGGTGCAAGTGCAGGGCGCGCGTCTTAACCGCGACTTGCTGATCGTGGGGGCTATCTTGCACGACGCGGCCAAGACGGAGGAGTACGAGCCGCGAGCTTTTGGTTTTGATATTACGGATAGAGGCAAACTCATCGGTCACGTGGTGCTGGGTGCGGAGCTTGTTGGCAGTCTGACCGAGCGCCTGCCAGCATTCCCGCCTGCCTTAGGCGATGAGCTGAAACACCTTGTCCTTAGTCATCATGGCCAACGCGAGTGGGGGTCGCCTGAGGAACCAAAAACAGCTAATGCGGTGGCGCTGCATCTTGCCGACTATACGAGCAGCAGGTTAGCTCAAGTCGAGAAGATTATTGTCGATACAATTTCTTTGGGTGAGCGCTGGTCGGCTTGGGATAAACGTTTAGAGCAAAGTATTTTGGCGGATACTTGGGGAGGCAACGAAGATGAAGCGTAGCGTATCTCTACTACTAATCTTGCTCGTGGGTGTTGTGGCTTGGGTCCTTGCCAGACCGAGCGGTGGAGATGACCTTAAGTCTCTCGCGCCGCTCACAGCTTTTGAGCAAGCTCGGGCACAGCAGAGCCCGGTCTTTGTCATGTTCACCTCCGATACGTGACGCTCCTGCGTAGTAATATATCCCGCGGTGCGGGAGCTTAAGGCCGAGTTCGGCACACAAGTCACCTTTATTGTCGCGGACATTAAGTCAGACCAAGCCACAGAACTTGGGCGTCGCTTTAATCTTCGGTCTATCCCCCATTTTGTTGTGGTCACTGCCAATGGGCGTGAGCGGCATGAGGTGGGGGCCATGTCTAAGGAGGAACTGCGGCGGTTTATTGCTGCGGGGATAAATCCACGATGACGATGGAAACGCTACAGAGCATACTGGTCGGAAACCTTGGCCTCGCAGTGCTGGCTTCATTTGGCGCCGGTGTGCTGACCAGTCTATCCCCTTGCATTATCGCCATGATGCCTATAGTTTTAGGGTATGTGGGCGTCAGTGGCGGCATTAAAACGCGGCGCAGCTTACTGCTAGTGCTGAGCCTAGTACTTGGGCTTTCTACAGCGTTTACTGCGCTGGGGCTGGCGGCGGCACTTCTAGGCGGCATAATCGGCATCACTTCTAGTGTAGCCCCCATGCTGCTCGGGGCAGTGTTGCTGCTGATGGGACTTAGCTTAATGCAGTTGGTACAACTGCCCTTTAAGAGCATAACTAAGATGCCCGTGCGAGCACACGGTTTCCTTGGGGCCTTTTTGGTGGGGCTGGCATTTGGGCTGGCGGCCTCGCCCTGCGTGAGTCCGGTGCTTGGCATTATAGTCAGTGTCGCGGCGACCTCTAGGCAAGTTTACGCAGGGGGACTGCTGTTGTTTGCTTTTGGCTTAGGGCAGGGGCTGCCTTTGCTGCTTATGGGCGGTGCGGTAGGGGCGCTGCGAGCTTGGCGCGGCTTCAGCAGGTACTGGGACTTTGGCGCATATGTCGCCGGGCTATTGTTTGTTGGGGTAGGGCTATACCTTATTTTTCGCAGCATTTGACGGCGCACTTATTCTTCATTGACCATCTCGTCGCTGCCGCAGGGCGTGGTTACTTTGGAGCACACAGCGCGAGGGTTTGCTGCACTTTACCGGCGGGGACGCTTCCCTCTTTGTTAAGGGACTGCTATGTGCTAGAATAAGCGAGGAAATAATAATCTATCACCGAGGCAGGGATTGTACGTGAAAGATGTATTCAGGCTTAGCGTGACGCTCGCGCTCATCTGCTCCATAGCGGGGGCGGCGTTAGCCGCGACCTACTCCGTTACCAGCGAAGTGATCTCGGAGAGAAAACAAGCAGAATTGCAGCGCGCGTTGGGTGAGCTTTTGCCTGCGGCGGACAAGTTCGAGGAAACCATACGTGATGATGTCACCTACTTTCTCGCCACTAGGGACGGTAAGCTTATCGGGGCGATAATGCAAAGTGCAGGCAGCGGCTATGCCGGCCCGATTAGCTTGTTGGTCGCGGTGGATGCGTCGGGTGCGGCGGCAGGCATACGCATAACCGCACACCGCGAGACACCGGGCATTGGCGACAAGGTGGAAGCACCCGCGTTTTTGCGGCAGTTTACGGGTAAAACCGCTCGCGACCAGCTCGTTGTGGGCGTGGATGTGGACGTGATCACTAATGCAACGCTTTCAACGCGCGGTGTTACGGCCGGGGTCAGGGAGGCATTGGCCTTATTTCAGCAGCATGTACTGGGCGAAGCGGCCCCTATTCCTGTAGACCGATTTACGCGTGACCTCGCCTCGATTCCGGATGGCGAGTATCTAGGTCAAGGGGTCGGGTTACTAGGCCCTATTCGCGTATCAGTCACCGTCAGGGGGGGCCGAGTGGAGAGCGTGCGGGTCGTGGCCCACCAAGACACGCCGGAATACGCGAATGCGGCCTTTGCGGCTCTGGCGCAGGCGGTAATAGCAGAACAGGACCCTGAAGTTGATGTAGTATCGGGCGCCACCGGTTCCAGTGAAGGCTTTGTGCAAGCGGTGATCGATGCCTTGGAGAAGGCGCCAAGCAAGTGAGGCTTTGTGCGAGAACAGAGTGATTAATAGGGGCTGCCGTCATGCTGGTGGTAGCTCTTATCTTTGTGGGGGGAGAAAGCGATGTCCCGTTATATGCGCCTGATTGGTTGGACTCTGGCCTTGTTCGTGCTCTGGATGCTGTTCGCACAAAGCGCTGACATCCAGTCGCTGATTACGGGCTGGTTAGTGGCCGCTTTAGTGACCTATGTCAATCGTGACTTGTTACTCAGCTTTGCCAATGACTTGCATATCAACCGCGGCAACCTCTCCGCGTGGCTGACGTATGCCGGATACTTAATCATT
The DNA here is from genome assembly GCA_002292025.1 of Firmicutes bacterium UBA994. Lineage (GTDB taxonomy): Bacteria > Bacillota > UBA994 > UBA994 > UBA994 > UBA994. The sequence continues at coordinate 21,461 of DBBC01000108.1, read as the reverse complement.
GACGTGTTTAAGGCTTCGGTACAGGTGGCTGAGCTGGCATTTGCCCGCCGCATAGCCTTAAACCCGCAGTTCGTTGCGCACGAGAGTAAGCTTAAAGAGCCGATGATGCGCGTCTTTTTAGCTAACAGCATTACGCTGACGCCCGGCACTATCTCAGTAGAGGCGCCGGTGCAAGGAGAGTTTATCGTGCATGCGCTTATGGATGGTGCCGCGGCAGGACTTAGGGATTGGCATATCGAGAACCTGTTAGTAGAGATTGAGAGGCGACACTAATGGAACTGACGGCGCTCTTAGTTACATGTTTGTGGTTGATGCTCTTGACGTTTGCGTCTTTGTACCGGGCGATAGTGGGGCCCACGCCAGCGGACAGGGTAGTGGCCATTAACGTTATCGGCACAAAGACTGTAGTCGTGCTGATGCTGATCGGCTACATCTTTCAGGAGGTCCCGTACTACTTAGATGTGGCGATGGTGTACTCACTCATTAGCTTTTTATTGACCATTGGCGTGGCGCGCTATATTGAGAGAGGAACAATGGTATGAGGGGGATGTATAGATGCTGGCCTCTGTAATCGGCACTGCGTTCCTAGTGGGGGGGATATTCTTCTTTACCGCGGGTACCGTTGGCTTATTGCGCTTCCCAGACGCGCTCACCCGCATGCACGCCACGACCAAGTGCGACACCTTAGGCGCGGGGTTGGTCCTAGTAGGCTTGACCTTTTTCGAGGGTGGAAGTATGTACCTTGTGCTCAAGGTCATCTTATTGATTATCTTTTTATGGGTTACCACGCCCGCCGCTGCTCATTATATGGCCAGAGCCGTCTATCGTACGCGAGAGGGTCACAAACATGCTAGCGGCAATTAATGTCCTCTTGTTATTGTTTTTGGTGGTTTGTGCTGTAGTCGTAGCTCGCACCAAGGATTTACTCAGTGCGACTGTTATTTTCGGCGCCTATAGCATGGTCATGTCTATCATCTGGCAACAGCTACACTCCCCCGACGTGGCCATTACCGAGGCCGCTATTGGTGCCGGAGCTACCTCGCTCTTGTTTCTTGCCGCCATCAGCCGCACGGGAAGGCATGAAGAATGAGGAAAACATTGACGCTTATGGTGCTACTTGGGATTGGAGTGCTCTTGGTGTTAATGGTCGCAGAGATGCCCTTGTATGGGGATGTGACAGCTCCGGCGCACCAAGGGGTCATGCAAAAGTATTTGCGGGATAGCGCTCGTGACACCGGGGCCATTAACACCATTGCCGCAATTATCATCGACTACCGCGCTTATGACACCTTAGGTGAGGCCACGGTGTTGTTTGTAGCCGTCATTGCTGTGACGGCGGCGTTCTATGGAGGCTATGAACATGAATGACATGATTCTTGAGATGCTTAGCCGCATTCTTATCCCCGCGACGCAGCTCTTTGGGGCCTATATTCTCTTTCACGGCCACTTGTCCCCTGGTGGGGGCTTTTCCGGTGGGACGATTATCGGCGCAAGCTTTATCTTGTACAGCCTCGTATATAGGTTTACCGCACAGAAACACCGCCTTAAGCACGAAACGTCCCTCTGGCTGGAGGTTGGCGGTGTGCTGGTATATGTGATGGCAGGTTTAGTAGGCATTGTCTTCGGACGGCATTTCCTCACGAATCAGGGTGTGTTTCCGACTGGAGAGCCTGGGCGATTGTGGAGTAGCGGCATGATTCTGCTGGTGACGCTAGGCATAGGCGCTAAGGTGGCGGGCACCGTGCTTAAGCTGTTCCAAGAGCTATTGGAAGGAGGCGCGGAACCGGATGGTCATCATTGAGCGCCTGTACATGAACATATATTATTTAGTTGCAGTAATTCTTTTTATTATTGGCTTTCATACCATGCTTACGCACAACAATCTGCTCAAGAAGATAATGGGCATGAACATTATGGATACGTCCCTGTTCTTGTTCTTCGTCGCCATTGGGTATATACACGGCGGCCAGGCGCCTATCCTCAGGGAGGGTGTCATGCAATACGTCAACCCTGTTCCCTCCGCGCTTATCCTGACAGGCATAGTTATCTCTGTAAGCTTCACCGCGTTTGCCTTGGCACTGGTCGTGCTCTTGCACAAGCAGTACGGCACGCTTGACGCGGATAAGATCATCGCCTTGAGGAGTAAACGACATGCTTAATCTTGGACATGCGCCCGTTCTTATAGTAGTGGTGTTGCTCTTAGCTGCTTTTATTATTCCGCTTCTGGGCAAACGCCAGGGAGTGGTCAACGCGGTTTTCCTAGGTGCAGGAGCGGCGGCTTTTATCATGTCTCTTAGCATGACAATGCGCGTGTTAGCGGAAGGCACACTTCACTATCCTGTAGGCGGGTGGGCGGCTCCGTATGGTATAGTGGTGTTGGTTGACGTTTTCGCGGCCTACTCCTCGCTAGTGTTGGCTATGGTCGCTTTGATTATCTCCTGGTTTGCGGTCTACGGTCCGCGCGAAGTGAGGCATAACGGCGTCTACTTTACACTTATCTTGCTGTTAACGGCCGCGATGCAAGGCATGGTAATGGCCGGGGACTTGTTTAATCTTTTTGTGTTTATCGAGATTAGCTCGCTGGCCGCCATCGCCATCATTGCCATCAAAGGTACGAAAGAAAGCGTGGAAGCGAGCTTTCGCTACCTTGTCCTGAGCGCGTTAGGTTCAGGTGGAGTTCTGTTCAGTATAGCCCTAATATTTATGATCACCGGACACCTTAACATGGAATATATTCGCACAACACTTATCGTGACCGCAGAGCAGTATCCCTTAAACCTCTTGACATCGATAGGCTTAATGGTTGTAGGCTTTGGCGTTAAGGCAGCGCTTTTCCCTATGCACGTGTGGCTGCCGGACGCGCACTCTAATGCCCCGACAGCTTCCAGCGCGCTCCTCAGCGGCCTAGTTGTTAAGGTTTATATTATTGCCCTGATGAGAATCGCGTACCTAGCGTTGGGGCTGGAGATCTTTGCGCTCTTACCGATACGGCATCTCTTCTTGGCACTGTCGACAGGAGCGCTGATGGTTGGCTCAGTCTTTGCCATGGTACAAGACAATGCCAAGCGTTTGCTGGCGTTTTCCACAGTCACGCAGGTGGGTTATATCTTCTTGGGGTTCGGCCTATTCAGCCCGCGCGCCATCGAAGGCGGAGTTCTTCATATTCTAAATCATGCCGTAATGAAGTCTTTGTTGTTCTTAGCCGCAGGCGTAATTATCCACCAGACCGGTATCAAGAAGCTGTCGCAGTTTAATGGTCTCGGGCGCAAGATGCCGCTCACTTTCGCGGCGTTTACTGTCGGCGCTATGTCTATGGTAGGTATTCCCGGGACGGCGGGCTTTATCTCTAAGTTATACATCGCGCTAGGGGCACTTGATGCCGATATGCTTGTCTTTGCGGTGCTTATTCTGGTCAGCAGCCTGCTCAACGCGGCCTACTACTTTCCCATCATCATCTCTGCCTTCTTTGGTAAAGACAGCGAGAAGGAAGCCGTAGAGCCACGTTTGGCGATGCTTGCGCCCATCCTAGTTCTTGCTTTGATGGTGTTCTTCTTTGGGTTGTTTCCTTCGCTTATGGTACCGCTTGTACAACAAACCGCGCTTCTTTTCGTGAGATAAACTGGAGGCCTTATTATGCAAACTACGTCTGTCGCAGTGATTTTGCCCGTCATGGTGCCGCTCTTACTTGCCGCTGTTATCTACGCTGTGGAACGTCGCTCATGGCGTTTACGCAATAGCCTTTCTGTGATGGCAGCCCTAGCTTCATTCTTGCTAGTAGTGCAGCACTATCGCACCATTATGGCCGATACTACGATTGTGGCTAATTTCCCGCAACTCTTGCCGCCGCTAGGAGTTTCTTTCCGCTTGGACTACCTAGGGTTCTTTGTAGCGACAGTGGTTTCCTTTGTATGGCTGTTGGTGACAATTTATAGCACCGCCTATATGGTCAAGGAGCATGCTAAGAATAGATACTACCCATTCTCAGTTCTTACCCTAGCGGGGGCTATGGGTGTGATCCTGAGCGGCGACTTGATCACTTTTTTCTTATTCTTTGAGGTGATGTCGCTTTCAGCATATGTCCTGATCATACACGAAGAAACTGCGGTCGCCATGCGAGCCGGCTACAGATACCTTATTCTTACAATCATCGGGGGGCTGTCGCTGCTATTCTCGGTTATCGCCGTGTTTCAACAAGCCGGGCGCGTGTCGTTCACTCCCGGAGGGCTCCCGCTAGAAATTACCGCTTTGACATTTCTAGCGTTTCTTGGCTTTCTCGTTGGCTTTGGCATCAAAGCCGGCATGGTTCCTTTGCATATCTGGCTGCCGGAGGCACATCCTGTCGCCCCTAGCCCGGCAAGCGCGCTGCTCTCCGGTCTGATGTTGAAAACGGGGGCATTTGGGTTAATACGTGTCACTTACCAGATATTTGGTCTAGAGATGATGCAGATCGTCATGTGGAGGGACCAGTTACAATTGCTTGCCGCCATAACTATATTCCTAGGGTCGGCAGTTGCCATCACGCAAGACGACATCAAACGCAGGTTAGCCTACTCAAGCGTGGGACAAATGGGGTATATTTTGCTGGGCGTCGGGTTACTTACTGAGCGCGCCTTGATCGGAGCCATCTTCCACATTTTTGCTCATGCCTTTATGAAATCCAGCTTGTTCTTAGCCGCAGGAGCGATTATCTACAGTACCGGCAAGCGACGGGTATCGGAGTGGGTAGGGTTAGGTAGAAAAATGCCCATCACCATGTCTGTATTCACTGTGGCGGCTCTGTCGATGGTGGGTGTCCCTCCGCTGGTCGGGTTTGTTTCCAAATGGGAATTGGCGCTGGGGGCACTTGATGCCGGCAGCGTAGCATATGTCTTGCTGCTACTTCTCAGCTCGCTGATGAACTTTATTTACTACTTCCCGCTGATACAAAATGCCTTTTTTGGTGAAGGCGTAGCGCACGCCGCACAAGCAAAAACCCGGAGGGACAACCTTCCTTTAGCTATGCTGGCCCCTATGGTTGCGCTGGCCGCTGTGATTTTGCTTATTGACTTGTTGCCTTACAACTTCGCGCTAGAGCTGGCAGAGAGGGCCACCTACTCCCTCTTTACAACGGCGAGATAGGGAGGCGGCCATACCTGTGCTTTCGTTAGACCTGTTGTTGCTAGTGCCAATTCTCTTGCCGCTCTGTGGTGCGGCGCTGGTCTTCTTGTTGCGTGCGCATCGGCGCTTACAGGAGGTCGTGGTGGTCAGCACGGCGTTTTTGACACTGGGCGCAGTGGCGGCGGTGTATCACGTAAACCCCGGACACAGACTAGAGCTGATTTTCATTCACCTTGTAGATTTCGGCCTGAGTTTTCGCCCTACGCATTTGGGTGCACTGTTTGCGCTGATTTCGGCCGGGATTGGGGCGTTAGTCAGCCTTTATGCCATGAGCTATATGCGTAGCAGCCATTCTCAGACGCGTTTTTCGAGCTTCCTCTTGGTTAGCCTCAGCGGTTGCTTGGGTGTTTTTCTGGCCGGTGACTACTTTACGCTTTTCCTGTTTTTTGAGATTATGACCTTTGCGGCCTATCCCCTCGTCATTCACGATGAAGATGACGAGGCCATGCGGGCAGGTGACAGTTATCTCTATATGGGAGTGACCGGTGGGCTGGTGCTGTTGTTTGGCATCCTCCTGTTGGTGTGGTCGGCCGGCACCGCGGACATTGTGCCGGTGTTGGACAGACTGCAGGGGGGAGCGGTCAATCCGTATTTGATTGCCATCATCTTTCTCATTGGGTTTGGTGTGAAGGCTGGTTTGATTCCATTGCACGTCTGGATACCGCACGCCTATCCGGTAGCCCCCGCTCCCGCCACTGCATTGCTCGCGGGGGTGATGGGGAAGACGGGTTTTTACGGCATACTGAGCGTGCTTGCTGTCACGCTGTCCTCATCGCTGCCTAGCCAAGAGGTGTCGGCGCTGCCTATTAATATTGGCTTTGCGCTTATCTGGGTGGCCTTACTGACCATCCTCGGCGGAGCAGTGATGGCTTTGCTGCAAAATAATGTAAAGCGTCTCTTGGCTTATTCGAGTATCAGCCAGATGGGCTATGTGATGCTGGCGGTAGGTTGCGCCGCATATTTGGGCGCTAAGGGCGGACTACCGTATACTGCCGCCGTGTTTCATGCCTTTAACCACGCCGTGCTCAAGGCGGGGCTGTTTATAATGATGGGGTCTGTCTATCTCAGAACCGGGTCGCTGGAACTTAGTAAGTTAGGAGGCATGGCCAAGGTATTGCCTCTGACAGCGCTAGCCACTTTAGTTGCCACTCTGTCCGTAATAGGAGTACCAGGTTTAAGCGGATTTGGCAGCAAGAAACTCATTCAGTACGGCATAGACAAGGCTGCGGCTTATCACGGCGAACCGGTACTAGCTTGGGTGGGGCCGTTGTTTATGCTGGGTTCCGTTCTCACTGTCACCTACCTGATTAAGCTCTATTACGGGGTATTTTTGGGCAGCTATCGCGGACGAGGTTTTTCCGCGGCAAAAGAGGGGTCTATCATACCGGCAGTGCTTGCCGCGTTTGCCGGAGGTATCGTAGCCATCGGACTGTTCCCCGAGCGTGTGATTAACATGATGGCTAGGAGCGCCACAGCCACGGCAGTAGATTTTGGCATGATGGCAGAGCAGCTGGGCGCAGTCAAATTATGGACAGCGAGTTCCTACATCGCGGGAGTTATCCCTGTTGCCTTAGGGGTGGTGGTGTTCTTGGCGGCGCGCCGTTATAGGTTTGGCACAGGACCGGTACCCTGCTGGCTTTCTGTCGAGGCGCTCCTGTATCGTCCTGTGACCCAAGGATTTCTCAGATTTTGCTGCAACTACGTCACGCGTGTGGAGGGCGGTCTATGCGACCTATATGACCGTGGCGGCAGTGTATCCCATAGCGTGTTTAGGAGAGTTAAGAAGTTCGACGATATGCTGGGTGAGGGTTACGAGACAGCTCAGCGCACAACGAGCTTAGTAGTTGAACAGGCCCGCGGGCTGGAACAGGGGCTTGGGCAGGCATACGACAGCGTCGGTCAAGCGGCAGAAGATATAACGCGCAGAATACGTAATGAAGCGGCGGGCGACAACGGTGCAGCGGGACAACGACCGGAGATGTGGAATCCGCAAAACGTTACGCTGGGGTCGCTGGTGGTGGCAGCCGTGATGCTTATGGTACTGCTCGTTCTCTACACCGTGGGAAGCAGAATATGGCAATAGGAGATAAGAGAGCCTCCATGACCGCTCTAGACAAGAAGATTATTCTGTTTGCGGTTGCTGTGGCACTGCTAGCAGGTGCGATGATCGCTTACCGCCGCTTGGTTGTGGTTCCGGGTGGGGTGGCGATTATCGAGGTGAATAATCTATACGTGAAAAGTGTCCCACTGCGCCCCGGCGAGGAAGTGCGACGCTTTACAGTACGCGGAACGCGGGGAGACCTCTTGGTTGAGGTGAAGGATGGGGCGATTCGCGTGGTAGAGGCTTACTGCCCGGACAAAGTATGTATCGGCATGGGGAAAAAGGTGCGTCCCGGCGAAGTTATCGTCTGCCTGCCTAACCGCGTAGTCATCCGCGTCGTGCCAGAGTAGCATGTAGTAAGGGAGCGAAAACTATGTGGCATATCATTGTCAATCCAATCGCCGGTCGTGGTCGAACGCAAAAGGCGCTGCCGCTGATGGAAAGAGCGTTGCAGGACAGAAGTATTTCTTATCAGCTCCACATGACTAAGGCGCCGCGCCACGCAACAGAGCTGGCGAAGGGATTAGTGCAAAACGGGGCTGAAGTAGTCGGTGCCATGGGGGGCGATGGTACCGCCCATGAGGTGCTCAACGGCTTAATCGGGTCGCAGGCGACGCTGGCGGTTATTCCTACCGGCACGGGCAACGACCTAGCGCGCGGTTTGAACATCCCGCTCCAGATTGGCGCGACTGTTCGCGCGTTGTCTGACGCTCCCACGCGTACCGTCGATTTTGGCGTTGACACTGACGCCGCCTTTGGCGTGATTTTGGGGCTGGGCTTTACGACGGAGGTTATGACGCATGTCAATAAATACAAAGATTTTTTGCGCGGTCCGCTAGCTATTGCCGCGGCGGTAGTAAAGGTAATGCATACGCTCACAGCCGATGAGATGGAGATTGAGTTTGACGGCCAAAAAATACACCGTAAAACTACGGCCGTGTTTATTATGAACTCTTGTTGGACGGGAGGGGGGATGTATGTAACCCCGCAAGCGAAGCTCAATGACGGACTGCTGCATGTGTGTCTCGTCAACGGGATTAGCCGGCTTGACCTGCTTGCTCTTCTGCCTAAGGTGTACAAAGGCGCTCATGTAGGACACCCCGCCGTAGAGTTTTTTACCTGCAAGACTGTCAAAATTTCTGCCGCGCGCAGCATGACTAAGATGTTCGACGGCACCGTGTATGGCAGTACACCTGTAGACGCTTACATTGTGCCGCAGGGAATCAAAGTGCTTGCGCCAAGCGGCGGACGGTTAGTGCTAAACTAGGGTCCCCCAATGGCCGCGCTTTCTCCGGCCAACTTACCGCTGGCGAAGGCCCAGTGAAGATTATAGCCGCCGCATTTACCATGCACATCCAGCACCTCCCCGGCCAAAGTTAGGCCGGGGTGTATTTTTGAGCGCAGGGAGGGAACACTCACCTCGCATAACGGCACGCCGCCCCAAGTGGTCTGCGCTTGTTCCCAAGTGTTTAGCCCCATAATAGGAAATGTCCAGTCCCATAACAGAGAGGCAAGTCTTGTCAGAGGGCCGCCCATTGCCTTGTGCACGGGCAGGGCGGGAGGTATCTCGGCCTCGCGCAAGAGAGGCACAATCAACTTTGTGGGGATATAGCCTTGCAGCGCATCATGCATGGTTTTATGTGAGAGACGCTCAAAGCGGTCTTGCAGGAACGTATAGAGCTCTGCATGACTCACCTGTTCCGCAATACAAAGGTGAAGCGTTAATGACTCTCTGTTCCCGATATACGCGGTTAGGTCAAACACAGGTATGCCAGAGATGCCGTAGTCAGTAAAGATGATTTCTCCTGCTTCTTCCTTTGCCAGTGGCGGGATAGATACGCGCGCCTGCAGGCGTAACCCTGAAAGCAGCTTAAGATAGGGGCTGGCCAGCCTTAGCCCTACAAGTGCCGGGGCTGGAGGGATAACCGAATGTCCGATCATGGCTGCCAACATGTGCCCATCTCCGCTGCACCCTAATTGCGGGGCCGCTTTGCCCCCGGTGGCTAGGACCACTGCGCGCGCCCGGAACGAGAGCCCCCCGTGGGTCCTTACTTCTAGGCCTTGCCCCGAACTTAGCGCGTCTATGGCTGTAACGGGACTGTTTAAGCTGACTTGGACTTTAAGTCGGGTCAGCTCGTGTGAGAGCACTTCTAAGACGCTTTTGGCCTGCATTGTGCGGGGATAGAGTCGACCGTCCTCGGCAATGAGCTCGAGCCCTAGTTCTCTCCAGTAAGCGTATGTGTGACGGACAGAGAACCTCTCTAGTATGGGCGCGAGAAGCGCAGGGTCGTGGCTGATGAAGTGCGACGGAGAGAGACAGAGATTGCTGAGATTGCAGCGTCCGTTGCCGCTAGCGAGAATCTTTTTGCCGAGGCGATCCCGTTTTTCTAAGACAAGTACCATTGCGCCGGCGCGGGCGGCAGCAATGGCGGCAGATAATCCGGCCGCCCCACCACCTACAACTAGGACATCAATCACGCACATCACTCCTAGGCTTACTTACATATGGGGCAACTGCTGGCGCGTCAGCGAAATCTGGGGGACACCCTGCGTCGGGTGCGAAAGCACGGTAACGTCACACTGGTAGGCTTTCAAGATAGCTTCCCGCGTTATGACCTCAGCGGGTGGACCGGAACGCAGTACGCGCCCGTCAGCGAGCAGCACTAGGTGATCGCAAAAGAGTGCCGCTAGGTTAATGTCATGGAGCACAGTTATCACCGTGTATCCTTTAGTTACCAGCTGAGCAAGCAGCGTCAGTAATTCTACTTGGTATCTGATGTCCAGGTGAGTCGTAGGCTCGTCGAGGATTAAAATGTCGGCTGCTTGGGCTAGTGCCGTAGCCACGCGCACGCGTTGCCGTTCCCCGCCGCTAAGCGTGGAGAAGCTCCGCTCTGCTATTTCCTGCAGCCCTGTCTGCACGAGCGCATGGTTTATCGCGCTTTGATCAGCCGTAGTCAGGTGGGCAAGCAGACCTTGATGAGGGATACGACCAAGCTCTACCATTTCGCGCACAGTTAGATCCGTGACATAGGTCTGCTCCTGCGGAACGACAGCGATATGGCGGGCTAAGTCGCGCTGTGAGAATGTGCCGAGAGGGCGATTATAGACGCGGATAGAACCCTCCTGCATAGGCAGCCAACGACCGATAATTTTAATAAGTGTCGATTTGCCAACGCCGTTCGCGCCTAGGATACCGGAAAAAGTGCCCGGCGCAAAATCTGCAAAGACCCCGCTAAGTACAGGCCGAACAAAACGAAAAGACACGTTTTCTATACTCAGGGCGAACATCATACCATCTCCTGACGCTGGCGGGCCAGAAGCCACAAGAAGAAGGGGCCGCCGCACAGAGCAGTAATAATCCCAACTGGGAGCTCCTGCGGGCGCATCACTACGCGGGCCACTAAGTCGGCGAAGGTAAGAAAAACGGCACCGCACACAGCAGACGTAGGCAATAGGCGCCGATAGTGTTGCCCCACCAGCATGCGGGCGAAATGCGGCGTCATCAAGCCAACGAAACCAATCATGCCGCTGACAGATACCGCGGCTGCGGTCAGGAGCGCGGCTACCGCTAAAAGCAACAGACGCACCTTACCCACATCTACCCCCAAGTGATGCGCGGCGGCGTCACCAAGGCTAATCGCTGTGAGGTAACGGTAATAGCTGTAGGCAATGGCAAAGCCAAGTAGTACATATGGCAGCATCAACAAAAAGTGATTCCATCCTCGACCCGAGAAACCGCCCATCAGCCAGAACAAGAGGGGGTTGATGCGCTCACGGCTAAGCAGCACTAAGAAAGACACAATGGCGGACAGAGCACTGTTCATAGCAATACCGGCCAGCAGTAGCCCCGCGGTTGATTTGCCCGCCACCCGCCGCGCAATCATTAGTACCGCTACTAGGGCCAGTATCGCTCCTACAAAAGCCAGCGGCGTTACTGCACCGAGACCGAGAAACGTGAAGCGCAGCCCAAGCAGCATGGCCAACGCCGCGCCAAGACTGGCACCCGATGACACGCCCAGCACAAAAGAGTCAGCTAAGCTATTGTGCAAGAGGCCTTGCATCACAGCTCCGGCCATGGCCAAGGCTGCACCGACCGCTGCTGCCAGCAACGCTCTGGGCAATCTTAGCCGCCAAACGATGACTGCGTCCACTGACCAAGCGTTCGCTGGGGCCGTCACTAACTCCTGCAAGGTGTGAAGCAGGCTGGAGGGAGCAATGTCTACCGCTCCCACCAGCAAGCTGAGAAACACCGCCAGCACCAGCAGCAGACCCAAGCATGCGTTTACCGGCCACTGGCGCATGGGGGCAGTTCCCTTAGCTAGCGCCATAGGTCGGGATGCAACCGCGAGGAGAGAAGCCTAATGCCTTGTCCAATACGGGGCCCGGGCCGCAGGATAAGGTTCTCGTCCACAAGATAGACCCGTCCGTCACGCAGAGCAGGAATGGAGCCCCAATCAGGGCGCTGCTTAACCTGTTCCACCGTCTCTGCGGCGTGCCCGTAGACCATAACCTGCGGCTGCCGCGTCAGCAGCTCCTCCAAGGAAAGCGTAGGCCAGTCAGTGGCGGCAGTTGCGCCCAGATTAATACCGCCCGCGCGGGTGATCAGTTCATGTAAAAAGGTGTTTGGTCCCGCGGTCATAATAGGGCTAGACCACACCTCATAGTAAACTAAGGGACGCTGCTCATTGGTTACCGTCTTTAAGCGCTCATCAACAATTCGGATATCGTCGTTGATTTGCCGCTTAACGCGCTGTGCGCCTCGCTCCGCACCGGCGACGCGTCCTAACAGTTCGGCGTTGGCTAACACCCCTTGAATACTCTCCGCGTTAAGGACAATGACGGGAATGCCGAGTGCCGCAAGCTGTTCACCCGCAGTCCGATGCAAGCTGGCAGCCACGACCAAGTCAGGCCTGAGGCCTACTATTTTTTCTACCGAAGGTGTGGCGAAAGAGCCTACTTTCTCTTTGGCAGTAGCGCCGGCAGGATAGTCGCAGATGTCCGTGACCCCGACGACTTTTTCTTCGATGCCTAGGGCAAAGAGCATTTCGGTATTGCTGGGCGCGAGCGATACGATGCGCCTAGCCACACGTTCTAGGCGGACTTCTCTCCCTAAGTCGTCGGTTACGACTATGTTGGGCTGCAGTATATTAAGCGCCGCGCAGCCGGATAAGGCAAGGGTGAGTACAAGTATGAGTGAGACAAGAAGCAAGCGTTTCATTTACTTTCCTCCTAAAATAGCTTTCTGCGCGCAATTTTGTTAGGCATTTATTTTTTATTTAACGACCGCCTCCTTAGACAAAAAGTAAAGCCCCCAACCGCTTCTGGCTGAGGGTTTGATGCAAAGCTAAGTACAAAGCTTTGACCTAGTCCTTTCGACCGAAGGACGGCGTCTTGTCTCTGGGGCAGGTTTCCTGACTACGGGAGTGACGCGCCTAGCTCCTTCCCATTCGCCGCGCGAACAGTGGTTAATGCAGGCACTACCCGTTACAGTGGCGGGACCGCTCAGGATTTACACCTGATTCCCTTTTAACCCCTAAAGCCTAGGGGCACCCCACAGCGTATTTGATTGACACATTAAGTATACTTTTTTCGCTTCGGGGGGTCAATACGTGGTCCTGCCCTCCCCTTGACCCCTCTACCTTTGAGACTGCCTATGTTATAGTTTCTTTAGACGGAACTACCCAGGCACTCTACTCAGGCACCCCGGCATACAAATAGGTACTCTTTGTTTTCTTCCCTGCCGTGAATAGGGCTGAGTAGTTACTTTTAGACGCAGAATGGAGGGAGAGCAGTGTTCGAACAGCTGCGGCAGATAAGCCGTTTGGCCGACGTGATAGTTGTTGGTGGGGCAGTGCGCGATCTTCTCCTAGGACGTGAACAGCCAAACCTAGACATCGACCTGTTACTGCCTGCGCATTGTTTCCAAGATGCATTGGCTAGAATCGCACAGGTCTTTAGACGCTCGCCCTTTCCTCTCAGCGCAGAGCGAGAAATGTATAGGTTCGTTCTTAGCAATGCCACTTGCGACGTATCACCGTTAGCGAGCGATTTAGCGGAAAATCTCGCGCAACGCGATTTTACGGTAAACTCTATGGCCCTTTCCCTTGACGACTACTTGCACGGGCGACTGGATAAAATCCATGACCCCTTCGGCGGCAGAGAACATCTCATAAATAAGCTGTTATCCCCTACACATGACCATGCTCTGCACAACGATGCCGTGCGTATCTTGCGTGCCGCGCGCCTGATGGCGGAGAATGGGTTTCGTCCGACGGTTTCTCTCTCACAGCAGGCCGCGCGGGCTAGTTTCTTGCTCAAAGGATGCCCAGGGGAACGAATCTGGGCTGAATTTGCGCGCATCCTAAACCAACTCTCTGCACCCGCAGTCCTTGATTGGCTAGACGATGCAGGTGTATGGGATGCAGTGCTGCCGGAACTTACCCGCGCCAAAGGTGTCATACAGAACCGACACCACAGCTACTGCGTGTACGAGCACTCCCGGCGGGTGTTTCGCTTCTATGTGCAAGTTTGGCACTCCCCGGACTTCCTTTCCGCAGAGCTCGCGCGCCGTATACAGGCGGAGCTTGCGGAGATTGACTTTCACCTGCAGGCCGTCTGTAAACTGGCCGCACTTTTGCATGATATAGGAAAACCGCCGACTCAAGCGTTGCGCGAGGACGGCAAAGTCACTTTTTATCGCCATGAACAGATTGGGCAAGCGATGGCAGGGTCCTTAGCAGGGCGGCTTAAGTTGTCGCAAGCCGAAACCAAAGCGTTGACACGCTTTGTGCGATGGCACATGTATCTCACCCAGTTAGCGCGGCAGCCGCGCCTCCATAATGGTCACTTGCACCGCATAGCACGGCGCTGCGGTGAGCAGAGCGTTCCGCTGGCGCTGTTTGCGGTCGCGGACTTTCGCGGGAAAGGGGAGCAACACCAACATGCAGGGGACTATGAAAAAATTGTAGGCACTGTGGAGAGATTCCTTGATGCTTGGGTGTTTAGGAAACTCGAAGTGATTCATCCTAGGCTCCCCATTACGGCTCCCGAGCTGATGGAGGAACTGAAGCTGCCCAGAGGCCGGTGGATAGGCGAAACCATTGACTATCTCAGTGAACAGGCGGCTAGGGGTAACTTGACGAGCCGCGAGCAAGCTGTTTCGCTGGCGCGTGAGTTCTGCCTGCGCCGGCAAAGCTAGGTCACTTCACCTGAGCGTGTCCTTTGTAGATGAGCCCGCGACTGCCATCCAGTGTGACGAGTTGACCGTCCTTTAAAATCTGTGTCGCACCTGTGACCCCGATGATAGTGGCTTTGTTAAGGTTTAGTCCCACGATGGCCGCATGTGAGGTTAGGCCGCCTTCTTCGGCGACAATTCCCCCCGCTTTAGAGAGCGCCTCCATGTAATCGCGGTCTGTCGATGCAGTTACGAGGATATCTCCCGCCTGAAGTTTGGCTGCGGCTTCCGCCGCGCTATTAGCTATACACACCCTGCCCTCGGCATTTAGCGCGCCGATGCCGGTGCCGCGAGCCAATACATCCCCCACTACGTGGACCTTAATTAAGTTGGTAGTGCCTGGTACACCCACGGGAACCCCGGCGGTGATGACCACCAAGTCACCGTTTTTAATCAAGCCTGCCGCAAGCGACCGCTTAACTGCTTCGTCCATCATCTCGTCGGTAGTGGCGATGGTCTCACCTAAAACCGGATAAACACCCCACAATAGGTTTAAGCGCCGGGCAGTTGCCTCCTTGGTGGTAACGGCGATGACGGGGGCTTTAGGACGGTACTTGGCCACCATTCGCGCCGTCCAGCCCGATTGTGTCGACGTAATAATGGCGGCTGCCGTGAGCTGAGACGCCGCTTGCACCGTAGCGTGGCTGATGGCGTCTGTGACTGTGGCATTAGCTTGGTAACTATGGCCGTGATCCGAATTATATGCCAGCGCTTGTTCGGTGCGTGTGGCGATGCGCGCCATGGTCACTACCGACTCTAAGGGATATTTACCGCTGGCTGTCTCGCCCGAGAGCATAATGGCGTCCGTGCCATCAAATACGGCGTTGGCGACATCGCTTGCTTCTGCTCTGGTTGGACGGGGGTTGCGAATCATGGAGTCAAGCATTTGCGTGGCCGTAATCACTGGCTTGCCGGCGGCGTTACCTTTGTGAATCATTTGTTTTTGAATGAGGGGTACTTCCTCTGCCGGGAACTCCACCCCCATATCACCCCGTGCCACCATAAATCCATCCGCGACCTTCAGGATGGCATCGAGGTTATCAACGCCTTCCTTGTTCTCGATCTTAGCGATGATCGGTATGTTCCCGCCGCACGACTCGAGGAACTTGCGGATGGCGATGACATCAGCGGCGGTGCGCATAAACGAGGCGGCAATCAGGTCTACCTCGTTCGCTACGCCAAACCGCAAATCAGCCTCATCTTGGGGGGAAATGGGCGGCAGGTTGACACGTTTGCCAGGGACATTGAGCCCCTTGCGGTTGCTGAGGGGCCCGCCCACAACTACGCGGCAACGCACTTCACTATCGGTCGTGCTTTCGACTCGAAGCTCCAGCAAGCCATCGTCAAGCAGTAAGCGGTCTCCGGAGCGTACGTCTTGCGGCAGTCCTAGGTATGTTACGCTGACATGCTCGGCGGTGCCGGCAACAGCCTTAGTAGTCAGCGTAAACACATCCCCCGCCGATAAAGTTATGGGCCCGTTAGCGAAAGTGCCGATGCGGATTTCCGGCCCCTTGGTGTCAAGCATGATTGCTATATGCTTACCTTCGAGTTCCGCGGCCGCGCGGATGGCCTTAAGCCTTACTAAGTGTTCATCATGCGTGCCGTGCGAAAAATTAAGCCTAGCAACATCCATTCCGGCGCGGATTAGATTCCTCAGCATTTCTCGGTCCGAGCTCGCCGGCCCGATAGTACAGACGATCTTTGTCTTACGCATGTAAAAAATCGTTCCTTTCGCATTGAATTTGCAACTACGAGGTTCTTCGTGTCCTTCTTGGATCAAATGCCGCGTTGCGCTCTCCGTCCCGTGGTTTAACCTACCTTTAGGAAGGAGCTCTGCTTTGGTACAGGCACAGACATAACGGTACCGGCAAGTTCGCTTCTAGTAGTGAGTCGCCTGAAGAACTCAAAAAATAGTTCCATCGCAGGACCTAAACCTAAAGACAACACCAAGGTGCCAAATCCCACCGGACCTCCCATCAACCAGCCCAAGGCCAGCACCGTTATCTCCATCCCCGTGCGTATAAAGCGTACCGGCCATGCCGTGCGCCTAATGAAGGCCAACATCAGGCTGTCACGTGGACCGGCACCAAGGCTGGCGCTCAGGTACATGGCCCCGCCAAAGCCCATAAGCAAAGTTGCGGCGAGAAGGTAAATAAGGCCCACCACAAGGGAAGTTGCAGGGGGGACAAGGCCTAGGGCAACAGATGCGTCAAAAAACCAACCAATGAGTAGCATGTTAAGCAGCGTGCCCAAAGCAGGCTTGATGCCTAGGAAGTAGCTAATCGCAATGATGGCTAAGCCAACTACTTGGCTTACTTGGCCTTGCGTCAGCCCAGTGTGCAGGGCAATGCCTAAGTGGAACACAGTCCAAGCCCCAACACCTAGGTTGGCCTTGATCGACACATCAATAGCTATACCGATAACTACAAAGGCCAGCACTAGGCAGGTCAGGCGCAATATTGTCAATGTCCGTCCCGTAATGTTCATGTCGTATCAACCTTCCTTGTAGACGTTCCGAGCCGCTTCCTAGAATACTACCACGCCTAGGACACCGAAAAGCACAAGCACTAAGATAGGATTAAGGCGTGTCTTAAGCATTAGGAAAAGCGCGGCGGCCGTCGCGGCGGCGCTGTAAACATCATAGATGGTACGCGAGCCGATGTTAACCGCCGCCATAAATATGAGGACGACTACTAGGGGTCTCACCGCTGCAAAAGCGGACTTCACCAGTGGCGCGCCTTGAAATCTGAGGTAAATGTACGAAAGAACCCCGACAACCAGCAGGGAAGGAAATACTACTCCTAGGGTAGCCGTCACGGCACCGAATACGCCTGCCACGCGATACCCAACAAAAGTGGCCGAGTTGATGGCCACAGGCCCAGGCGTTATCTCAGCGATAGCGAGGATATCAAGGAATTCTTTGGGGGAGAGCCATTGTTGTCGTTGTACGATTTCGCGCTCGATTAATGGGATCATGGCGTAACCGCCGCCGTAACTAAAGAATCCTACGGTAAAAAAGCTCGCGAGTAGTCTTAGCAATATCATCAGCGCTTGTCCTGCTTGGCCTTATGATAAAAGCGATAGCGGCCAAGCCCTATCCCCGCGGCCAGCAGGATTAGTACAGCGGGATGAGGGTTCAGCAATGTGCTAATAAGTAACGCGCCGCCCGCAAGCGCTAGGCTAAACTTGTCCACAAGGAGTTTCTGACCAAGCTTTATGGCGGCGGCTGCAATCAGCGCGACTACCGCAGGGCGCACGCCTTGAAAGAAGCCGTTAAGAATAGGGGATTGACCAGCTTGCGGCAGCAGAGCGGCAATAGAGAGGATAATAAGGAAGGACGGCGCAACGACGCCTGCAGTAGCGGCAGCAACGCCCTTGAGCCCGAGTAGTTTATGGCCGGTGAGAATGGCGGTGTTGATGGCTATAGCCCCCGGGCCGGATTGCGCTATGGCCAGCACGTCGACAAACTCCTCTGTGGACAGCCACTGTCTTTGTTCTACAATCTCCCGTTCAATTACCGGCAGCATGGCGATGCCGCCACCAAAAGTAAATGCCCCGACCTTGAAGAAGCTTCCAAATAAAGATATGGCGCGGAGGGTGCTGCGCTTGCCCAAAACCATCACTCCTCTATTACAACAGCATTATATCACGCGCAGGGAAAAGGATATCAACACCTTGGCAGCGAAAGCTTACCCAATATCAGTGCTTTGACGACAAATATCGCCCGTGCCTATACTGCACCGCCTCGTGCAGACTGGCCACCCTAGCCGCAAGACCGGCAGGGGGCACTAGGCAAAAGCTTTACTGCAAAGGAGTCGGATATGACTAAGTTAGCTTCCTCGCTCTACGGCACGAAGGCCGCCGTCTTAGGACTGGGCCTAAGAAGCGGAGTGCCGCTGGTTCGCTTTCTGCTGGGGAAAGGTGCACAGGTTACGGGGTTAGACCAGCGGCAGGCACACGAAATGCCGGAGGTCGTAGATCTGCTTGCAGGCCTTAAAGTCGAACTTAGGCTCGGCGGAGATTACCTCGAGCATCTTAAGGGGTTTGACATTATTTTTAAGACGCCGGTCATGCGCCTAGACATGCCTGAGCTGAGCGCGGCGATTAGAAATGGTTCTGTCGTGACGAGCGAGATTGAGCTGTTTTGCGAGTTGTGCCCCGCCCCCATCACCGCCGTCACCGGGAGCGACGGCAAAACTACCACGACTTCTTTGATTGCGGCTGTATTCAGGGAGACCGGCGCGAAGACATACTTGGGCGGCAATATAGGCCACTCTCTGATTGAGCAGGTCGAGTCGATTCGGAGTGGGGATAGAGTGGTCTTGGAACTGTCTAGTTTCCAGCTTATGCCGATGCGGCAAAGTCCCCATGTGGCAGTGATCACAAACATCTCGCCTAATCACCTTGACGTGCATAAAAGCTATGAAGAGTATGTTGCGGCTAAGGCTAACATTTGGCGCTATCAACGGCCGAGCGACTGGGTCATATTAAACTATGACGATGCGCTGACGCGCGAGATGGCTGCGTCAGTGCCCGGGAAAGCGGTGTTTTTCAGTCGTATGAGTGAACTTCCGCAAGGTGTGTTCTGGCGCGATGATCACCTAACTGTGCGCTGGCAGGGGCGGGAGGAAAGCATTTGTCACGCCCGTGACCTTAAACTGCGTGGCACGCACAACCAGGAGAATATCGCGGCTGCAGTGCTAGCTTGTTTGGTTCAAGATATTCCTATGGCAGTGATTGCCAAAGCCGTAACCGAGTTTACCGCTGTGGAGCACCGCCTCGAACTTGTGCGCGAAATAGACGGCGTAAAGTACTATAACGATTCGATTGCTACCAGCCCAACGCGCACCATAGCCGGTATTCTGACCATAGGCGGCGATATCGTGCTTATTGCCGGCGGCTCTGACAAGCACGTGGCTTTCGACGAACTGGCGCAGGTTATTGCCGAGCGCGTGCGTGCCGTGGCACTTATTGGTGAGACAGCGGGGAAGATTTCCCGGGCAATCTCTCTGGTCGAAGAAGCCACCGGGAGATGCGTGCGGCGCGAGACGCTGACGTCACTTGCCACTGCTGTAGAGTGGTGTCAAAGGCAAGCACTTCCCGGTAGCAGTGTTATGCTATCACCTGCCTGTGCTAGCTTCGATATGTTTCGCGACTTTGAAGACCGCGGTCGTCAGTTCAAGGCAATCGTGTGGACCATTCCTCGCCATGAACAGGACTGAGCAGCCCTCATTTTCACCGCAATATGAAGGAGTTAAGAATATGTTCAAGCAAAGTCCCGCCACATGAGTAAACTGATCAAATATCCTCGTTTGCTCCTAATCAGCCTGAAACTGGTGGTCAGCGCTGCTCCCAAGGAGGCTTTCTGCTTGGCCTTAGTTCTGGCTATACAAGCGCTAGTCCCTGCATTAGGCATCTTTGTCGTACGGGAATTGGTAGATGCCCTAGCCGGTCAAGCCTCGTTTGTGACTGCCGCCCAGTGGGGGGCTCTCTGGGTGGCGGCGCTTCTTATTGCACAAATCCTCGGACCACTGTACGCGCTTTTGCAAGGCAATATCAATGAGCAACTCACTGCCCACTTCAATCTTCTCCTCATGCGCAAGATCGAGTCCTTCCGAGACCTAGGTCCTTTTGAAGAAGAGGAGTTCTACAATGAGGTGCGGCTTCTAGAGGGGCAGGCCTCTTTCCAACCTACCAACCTGCTTATTTTTCTAACCAGCGCAAGCCAGGCTTTTCTCGCCCTCATACCGCTGCTCCTTCTCTTGGCTGTCCTTGGCTGGTGGGTTCCCTTGCTCATCCTAGCCGCCGCGGCGCCGTACGCTGTGGTCTCTCTCCGCCTACAACGTGGCGTTTGGGAGACTGTGGCCCTAAGCAATCCCGTTGCCCGGCGGATGCAGTACTGCAGTCAGGTCCTCCTCAGCCGTGAATTTGCCAAGGAAAACCGCCTCTTCAATACGGGCACGTTCTGGCTGAGGCGCTATAGCCAAGCATTTAAGAGCCTTCATGCCGGTATGCGGCTGGTCAGGTGGCGGCAAGCGGGCGGGAACATTTTCCTTGCCCTCTTGAGTGTGCTTGGGGTGGGGGCAGCGTTTTTTCGACTGCTCTGGCAAAACCAAGGTCCCGGCAGCCTAGTTTTCTTTGTGCAATCCCTAGCACTGATCCAGCAAAACCTCTCTATGTTGACCCAAGACGGGGGAATGCTCTACCAGTCCCTACTTTACATGGAGCGATTCAATCGCTTCCTCCACCGCTCACCTTCGCTTATCACGTCAACTACCCCTAAGATACAAGCAACACCCCTTATGCAAGGGATTTCTTTCGAGAACGTATGCTTCACCTACCCCGACGGTCGTACCGCGCTGGAGGGAGTCAGTCTGCGGATCAACCCCGGACAGATTGTTGCGCTTGTGGGTGAAAACGGGGCCGGAAAGACCACCTTAGTTAAACTGGTCCTCCGCTTTCACGACCCATCTGCGGGGAGGATAGTGATAGACGGAGAGGCGCTTTCCGAGCTCAACCTTGAAGCATGGCGCAGGCGAGTCGGAGCGGTATTTCAGGACTTTGGCAACTACGCCCTCACACTACAAGAGAACGTGACCCTTGCTGATTTGGATAAAGCTGAAGATAAAGACCGGCTCCTGCGAGCACTACAGGCTGCAGGGGCAGAAGCGATCGCGGCGAACCTTCCACAAGGGGTTGAAACCCCGTTGGGTAAAGAGTTTGGCGGCACAGATCTCTCCGGCGGGGAATGGCAAAAGGTGGCCCTGGCCAGAGCCTTCTTTAGGGAAGAGGCGGACATCCTTATCCTAGACGAACCTACCGCCTCACTTGACCCCAAGAGCGAGCTCACGATCTACCGGCAGTTTGCTAAGCTGGCCCAAGGCAAGACCGTCATCCTAGTTACCCATCGTTTAGCCTCGGTGCGAATGGCGGATTGCATTTTAGTCTTAAAGGATGGCCGCCTAGTTG
>DBBC01000067.1:380-3634 GCA_002292025.1 Firmicutes bacterium UBA994 | reverse complement strand
ACTACAGCCACTGCTCCTTTTACTCGACGGGGCAGGGGACTTTTATGCCGCTCGCAGGATCGAAACCATATCTTGGAAGAGTCGGGGAGATAACCTCCGTCGATGAAGCGCGGCTGGAGATGATTGTGCCGGAGCGGAGGCTGCCCTTGGTAGTAAAAGCTCTCAAAGCTGCACACCCATATGAAGAAGTGGCCTACGATGTGATAGCTCTACATAACACAGGCCAAGTCTACGGCTTGGGCTGCGTCGGGGAGTATGCGCCGCCAAGCGCGTGGCTTTCGTTTAGCGCACTGGTGCGCGGCATGTTCCCTCTGGCACGCGTAGCCGGGCGTATACCAGAGGCGGTACGCACGGTTGCCGTCTGTGGTGGGTCTGGGTCAGAGTTGCTGCACCTCGCTCATACAGCGCAAGCAGAAGTACTGATTACCGGCGATGTGGGACACCACAGCGCTTTAGAAGCCGAGGCGCTCGGCATGGCGGTAGTTGACGCAGGGCACCACGCGACTGAAGCTCCTTTGCTGCGCGATTGGCATGCTATGCTTACGAAGTTTGCAAACTCCAACCAACTGTCATTAGAAGTTCATGTTTTCAACTCGGTAAACTCTATTTTTAGGAGCTTGCCGTAACCACTCAGCTCTGTTTGCATTAACGAAAGACAAAAGACGAAAGACAAAAGACGAAGATAAAGGACAATAATCCATAAAGAACTCAAAGAGACACGAACACAAACACAAGAAAGCCTTAGTGGTCCTTGCTTGCTGTAAAGGCGGTTATGTGCTATTATGTAAACAAGACTTTTGCTCTTGTCAGCAGAAGCCGCGTAGAATAAAATACATTGTCAAGTAGACTGGGTAGTTGCGCGGCGCGAGTTCGCCGTGAGGAAAGTCCGGGCTCCGCAGGGCAGAGTGCTGGTTAACGGCCAGTCGGGGCGACCCGAAGGAAAGTGCCACAGAGACATACCGCCATGCGGCTGATGTGGTCAACTGAGTTGACGATGTCAGGTGCAGGGTAAGGGTGAAAAGGTGAGGTAAGAGCTCACCAGCGGCCTGGTGACAGGCACGGCTAGGTAAACCCCACTCGGAGCAAGACCTAATAGGGGAGAGACAAGAGCTGCCCGCTCGTTCTCCCGGGTTGGTCGCAACAGGCGTTAGCCGACGAGGCTAATGGCAACATTAGTCCCAGACAGATTACTACTACCGCGCAAGCGGCACAGAACCCGGCTTATAGGTCTACTTGACAGAGAACCGTCTCCGTTACATCGGAGACGGTTCTTTTGCGGACGAAGTTGCGCCTTCTCCGCCAACTCTGTTATAATTCGTTCAAGTTTTCGCGCGGAAGCAGCGGGCGGTGGGAGGAAATGCTGATGGCAGTAACGATGGACAAACTCACGGCGTTATGCAAGAATCGCGGCTTTATCTTTGCGGGTTCAGAGATATATGGGGGCTTAGCCAACACGTGGGACTACGGTCCGCTGGGCGTAGAGCTTAAGCAAAATATCAAGCGTTTGTGGTGGCAAAGTTTTGTGCAAGCATCACCGCTAAACGTGGGTCTAGATTCGGCCATTCTTATGAACCCGCAGGTCTGGGTGGCGAGCGGTCACGTGGGCGGCTTTTCGGATCCCTTGCTGGACTGCAAAGGCTGCAAGTCGCGTTTTCGCGCCGACCACCTTGTGGAAGAGGCAGGGCAGCAAAAGACCGACGGCTGGACTACGGCCGAGCTTGCCGCCTACATAGCGGCGCATCAGTTAAAGTGTCCCAAGTGCGGCATTCACAATTTTACCGACATACGTCAATTTAACCTGATGTTTAAGACCTACCAGGGCGTTACTGATGAATCCAAAGCGGAGATTTATCTGCGCCCGGAAACCGCACAGGGCATTTTTGTTAACTTTCGCGCCGTGCAGCGCACCACGCGCAAGAAGATTCCCTTCGGCATCGGGCAAATTGGCAAAGCATTTCGCAATGAGATCACACCGGGGAACTTTATCTTCCGCACGCGGGAGTTTGAGCAGATGGAACTTGAGTTCTTTTGTGCGCCGGGGACAGACTTAGAGTGGTTTACGTACTGGCGCAACTTTTGTCACGATTGGTTGTTGCGGATAGGGCTTCGGCCGGAGTCGGTGCGCCTGCGCGACCACAGCAAAGAAGAGCTTAGTCATTATAGCGCGGCCACTACCGACATTGAGTTTAACTTTCCCTTCGGCTGGGGAGAACTATGGGGAATTGCCGACCGTACTGACTTTGACCTTAGGGCGCACATGGCGGCATCAGGTGATGACCTTAGCTACCGCTCGGAAAACGGTGAGAGCTTTGTGCCTTATGTTATTGAGCCCTCATTGGGCGTCGAGCGCTTGCTCTTAGCTCTTTTAGCTGACGCTTACTGCGAGGAAGTCGTAGGCGAGGACGACACACGCGTGGTCCTGCGCTTTCATCCCAGTATCGCCCCGGTGAAAGCCGCCGTACTGCCGCTAAGCAAAAAACTAAGCGAAGGCGCAGAGCAAGTCTTTCAGGAACTGCGCCGCTACTTTAACGTCGAGTACGACGAAACCGGCTCCATCGGCAAGCGCTACCGACGCCAAGATGAAATTGGCACACCGTTTTGCATTACTTATGATTTCCAGAGCGTAGACGACCAAGCCGTGACAGTGCGCGAGCGCGACAGCATGACGCAGGAGCGCGTGCTCATCAGTGAGCTGAGAGCGTATCTGGAGGCTAAACTAGGACTCATATAAGCCAAAAAAGGGGGGTGCACAAATGGCACGTGTCTTTTCCGGCATACAGCCGTCAGGCATTCTGACGCTCGGCAACTACTTAGGGGCTCTGCAACATTTCGCAATCAGTCAACACGAACATGATTCGTTTTTTTGTATTGTCGATTTGCACGCGCTCACGGTGCCGCAAGACCCACTCGAGCTTAAGCGGCAGGTAAGAACTCTGGCCGCGATCTATCTCGCGGTCGGCATTGACCCTGAAAAAGCGACGCTGTTTGTGCAATCACATGTCGCAGCCCACAGCGAACTGGCATGGCTCCTACAATGTACGAGCTATATGGGCGAACTTGCGCGCATGACCCAGTTCAAAGAAAAATCCGAAGGTCGCGACGCCGTCGCCGTCGGGCTGTTTACCTACCCTGTGCTGCAGGCTGCCGACATTTTGCTCTACGACACTAACTTTGTGCCGGTAGGCGAAGACCAGAAGCAGCACATCGAGCTTGCCCGCGATATCGCCCAGAAATTCAACAACGACTTTGCCGAG
>DBBC01000067.1:0-125 GCA_002292025.1 Firmicutes bacterium UBA994 | reverse complement strand
AACTTTGTGCCGGTAGGCGAGGACCAAAAGCAGCATATCGAGCTGTGCCGTGATATCGCGGTGCGCTTTAACCAGCGTTTCGGGGATGTGTTCGTCGTGCCTGAAGCGAGAATCCCCAAGGTGGG
>DBBC01000145.1 GCA_002292025.1 Firmicutes bacterium UBA994 | reverse complement strand
GCACAAGCCCTATAGTACCACTTAGGCCAGTGGCACCGGCCATCTCTTCGCCGCGCAAGGGAATACCTGCCCGCTCCAGAACCGGCGCATAACGCAATGCTAACTGTCTGTGTGCAAAGCGCGCCAGTAAAACACGTGAGAAAAGCGCTCTGTTCTTGGTCTGACCCGCTCTGGGTCGTTCGGTTCGCCCCTCTAAGCTGTAACCCTGCAACCTAAGTGCCACTCGATGCCGGCAGGCATACCCAAAACGCACTGCGACGACCGCGATCAGCCCTAACACTACGGTGACCAGTAAACCGAGCAGAAAGGTCATGACAATCCCTCCCGTGACAAAAACAGGTCGGCGGGCAGCTGTATGCCAGAATCGAGCAATTTTTTGGAAAAAATAGGCCTGATACCTGTAGGTCTGAACTCGCCCACCATGCGCCCAGCGGCATCTTTACCCTCCTGCGAGTAAAGAAAGATGTCCTGTAAAGTAATTGTGTCCCCTTCCATGCCTACGACCTCGCAGATATGTGTAACTTTGCGGCTGCCGTCGCGCAACCGGCTTTGCTGTACAATCACGTCTATGGCCGAGGCGATTTGCTCGCGGATAGCCCGCACCGGCAAATCCATCCCTGCCATCAGCACCATTGTTTCCAAACGCGACAGCATGTCGCGCGGGCTGTTGGCGTGCCCGGTAGTCATAGAACCGTCGTGCCCTGTATTCATGGCCTGTAACATGTCTAAAGCCTCGCCGCCCCGCACTTCGCCAACGACGACGCGGTTAGGGCGCATGCGCAACGAGTTGCGCACTAAATCCCTGATGCTTACCGCACCTTTGCCCTCAATGTTAGGCGGGCGGGCCTCCAAAGTGACGACATGTTCCTGTTTTAGTTGCAGCTCGGCAGCATCTTCGATGGTGACGATGCGTTCGTCGGGCGGAATAAAAGACGAGAGGCAGTTTAGGGTCGTGGTCTTGCCGCTGCCCGTTCCCCCAGAAACCACAATGTTGAGCCTCCCTAAAACGCAAGCCTCAAGAAACTTGGCCATACTTGGGCCGAGAGTGCCAAAGCCAATTAAAGAGTCCATGGTTAAGGGGTCTTTGCTGAACTTACGGATAGTAATGGCCGGCCCCCGTACAGCTAGGGGAGGGATTATGGCGTTAACACGCGAACCGTCAGGCAGCCTGCCGTCTACCATGGGAGAACTCTCATCGATACGGCGACCGAGCGGTGCGACGATCTTTTCTATCACCTGAATGACGTGAGCGTCGTCGCGAAAGGCCACATCGCAAGCTTCTAACCTCCCCTTGCGTTCCATAAAGACCTGCCGCGCGTTATTGACCATGATTTCGCTGACTTGGTCATCATTGAGCAAGGCGGTAATGGGACCAAAGCCCGTAATTTCGTCGCTTAGTTTCTGCACAAGGCGTAACCTATCTTGCCTGCTCACCATCAGGCCGCTTTCGTTTAGGCACCGTTCGGCTATTTCGGCAATGCTTGTCTGTAGCTCCCCTTCTTTTTCTGCATCACGTAAAAGCTCAGGCTTAACCTCGCGCACTATGGCCTGATGAATGGAACTGAGCAGGGCCCGTTCCGGGTCTTGGAGCATAGCGGCAGTCCCCCGCTTGCCCACTGCTTGTAATGCAGGTCGGTCAGCACCACTCTCTAACCGCTTAAGCAGTGACATTATTTAGCTTGGCGGCGCCGCCACAGGCTAACCGCTTCCTCCTCCTTTTGTTTTACAGCGATATGCTCGACGACTAGGTCGCGATAGCGTTTGGCTAGTTTACTTTCGGGTTGATCTAGCACTATAGGCGTACCGCGATTAGCGGCGAGCGTGGCAGGAATGTCGTCATGATGGATATAGAAATCGATTTTACGTGAGAGCGCGGCTTCTAGGTCGCCAAAGCGAATGCCGTAGTCATATCCGGCTTGGTTAAGGACAAGCAGCACTTTCTCTTTGGTGTAGCCGAGCCGTTGCATAAGTTCGAGCGAGATTTTCATGTTTTTGAGCGAAGCCATGTCCATATTACCTAACAGCAAAACATTGTCGGCCGCGTCTAGCGTCGCTAAGGCGGTATCGGCAAACGAGGCGGCCATATCCACGATAACATAGTCAAAGAGCGTGCGGCAAAGTGCTAAGATGCGCACGATATGGTCAGGCACCACGTATTCTGAGTATTCCGGGCTAAGAGGGGCAGGGAGGACTTTAATTCCAGAGGCGTGCTGCATAAAGTAGGGCTCTATGGTCTTTGCGTCCAGCGTAACCTCGCTCACAAGGTCGCTCAAGGTACGGCGGGGGACTAAGCCGAGAAACACCGACACGTCACCAAACTGCAGCGATAAGTCCACCAAACAGACCTTCGCTCGACGCTCTGCGGCCAGTACCGCAGCTACATTAACGGCCAGCGTGGTTTTTCCTACCCCGCCTTTGGGGCTAAACACAGCGATGACTTTCCCGTCCTGTTTGCCTGCGCCGTACGCAGTGGGGACCTTTTCTCGGCGTGCCGTCTCTCTCTCCCACGCCCTCTGGATGCATTCCACCAGTTCTTCCGCACCAAAGGGCTTAACCAAGTAGTCTTTGGCGCCCGCAATCATGGCCTTGCGCACGTACTCCGTCTCCCCTTGCACGGACATGACAATGACTACTGTATCCGGGTAAGTGGATGTTATTCTCGCCGTAGCAGTTATTCCGTCCATCCCCGGCATATTGACATCCATAAGCACCACTTGCGGTGCCAGCTGCGCTATCTTGCCAATGGCATCTTCTCCGTTGGCAGCCTCTCCTACTACCTCCACACCTAACGTCAGCCCCAGCAAGCGCCGCATATTGCTGCGCATATCCGGTGAGTCATCGACGATCAAAACCGTAAGCCCTGCACCGCGTGTTTTGCTCATCGCCTTCATCTTGGACCTGCTACTGTGCGCGGCGTGGCACCGGCGGTATTGACGTGGCGGCTGTCGGTCACCGGACGCAATAGTAAGCGAATGCTCCCGTAGTCCTCCGCCCACACCAGACGTTCCGCTTGCTCGGGACTTACTGCCAGAGTAAGAGTCTTAGCCTCCGCGGGCGCGGGTGCGCCGTGCCTTACTTCCTGGCCAACGGCTAATACTTGGATATTCTGCAGCATAATAATCGACTGCGGCTCGCCTTGCCCCGTCGTGGATTCATAAGACACCACCACGTCGACACTGTCGCCGGGGCGCAACAGATAGGCCACAGCAATACGCTCGTTAATGTGCACACTTACGGCGCGATACCCTGCCGCAAGGTCGAAGGCCAACCCGGTATCTTGCCCGCTCCCATGTAGCCGCGTCAGCAGCACCTGCTCGCCGGCCAGCACAGGGGATGTGGTCACGCGACCGATAACGGCGGTCAGGTTATAGGTCGCGCTATGGTGCCGAACACCCTGCGGCACGCGGATAACCTTGACCATGTTTCCCCGCACCACGACTCGCTGCGGTATGTCCACCATGGCCACGACTACTTCTTCCGTATGTGCAACAACTGCCTTTTGCTCCAAGCCAGCCAGAAAGTAATAGACACCTACTCCTACTGCCAGAGCCAGCACTGCCGCTAACAGTAGCAGCCGTTTGCTGGTGCGATCCATGTTGAACCTCCTCCCCTAAGGGGAATTGTTGCATTGATATCCCGTTGTTCTATCCACGAAGAGGCATTAGAGCTAAGTAGTTATGTCTTTTGTCTTTTGACACCTTAAGCAAAGCTCTGCGCTCGTGAACTGTCTACCTAATGAGGGTAAACGTTCTAGCTCCGTAAGAAGGACCAGACCCCGCCTCACCTGTGGCCACAAACTCTACGAAGCGCCCGCGAATGAAGCTTTTATTGCCGCTACCGGGAAGGCCTTCGATAAAGAATCCCGCAAATCCCAGCACCTCTACGACTTTGTTGCGGGGCGGGGTAACTACAGGAATAATCAGCAGCCGCGGGCAATTGGGCACAAACTGCGTAAAAGTACAGGTAGGCATGTGGGTGCACATGTTAAGCCTTTGACCGATAGCGTCGCGGGTAGGACCTGACATATTGCCGCTTTTGACCCACACGTCATCGCCAACCCTGAGCAGGCCTTGCCAGCCATGCGTAAGGTGCTCTCGATACTCAGATGCGCCTCCGCCTTTCAGTCCAAGGTCTAGCGCGCCGTACCATCCTTGCTCGCCCGACCCGCCACCGACTTTAAGGTCATATAGTTGCCCAAAAACAAAATTTCGCCACACCACTCCTAAAGGCGCCACGCCGCGCAACCCTGTCACAGTTTGAGCCGCGGCGGCGGCAGAGGCGCCGACCTCGGCTTGTGATTGATTGAGAATGCGAGCCAGCCCAAGCCCGACTTGACGGCGGGTGCTGACATTTATGGATTGCGTGGCCAAATTCACAGTCACCTGGATTTGACCGGCGCTGACGCCGTTAGCTTGGGCCACGGACGCAGCCTGCGTGATGGCAGCTGCCGCTCCTTGGCTAGCCAGCACGCGGGCACCCGCTAAGGCGGCCATATCTGCCGCGCTCTGCAGGCGTGCCTACGTGTGATACAGCATGCCTCCGTCTACAACTACCGCACCAAAGCCGAGCATCGCCAC
>DBBC01000007.1 GCA_002292025.1 Firmicutes bacterium UBA994 | reverse complement strand
AAGCCTTGCGTTGAATAAACTGGGGAGGTAAACAAATGCCAAACAAAGAGATGCTGCTCATCCCAGGTCCTACGCCCGTCCTAGACGAAATCTATGCAGCCCTCGCCTCGGAGACGTACGCCCACACCGACCCACGTGTAGTCACTGCCACGCTGGAAAGCCTCCAAATGGCGCGGCAAATGTTTAACACCGATGGGGAGGTGTTTATTGTCGCAGGTTCCGGCACCCTAGCCATGGAGATGGCTATCGTCAATACCGTCGCCGCGGGGGAGAAGATTCTCGTGCTCACCCATGGCTTCTTCGGCGATCGCTTTATTAAGCTGGCCGAGAGTTTCGGCATTGCCGTGGACAGTATCGCCCCGCCTTGGGGACAGCGCGTAGACCCCAAAGAAGTCGCCGCCAAGCTCGCTGCGAACACGTACAAAGCCGTAACCGTCACCCATGTGGACACCTCCACCGGCGTGCTGGCGGACCTAGAGACCTTAGTGCCGCTTGTCAAGCGGTACAACGCGCTCTTTATTCTAGACGGCGTGTGCGCCACCGCTGCCGTTGCTGAGGATATGCAGCATGACTATGGGTCGGGCGCCAAGATCGACGTGGTCTTAACAGGGTCGCAAAAGGCCATTGGCGTGCCGCCGGGCTTGGCCATAATAGCTTTTGGGCCGCAGGCATTAGCGGCACGCGCACAGCTGCCGCGCATTCCCGCCTATTACGCAGATATCAACAACTGGCTACCGATCATGAAAGACCCGAGCAAATATTTTGCCACTCCCGCCGTCAATATGCTGTACGCCTATCGTCGCGCCATGCAAATCGTGCTCGCGGAAGGGCTGGAAAAGCGCTACGCGCGGCATCTGCGGCTAGGCCAAGCCATCCGCGCCGCGCTTGCCACATACGGTCTAAGGCCATTAGCCGAGGAGAGCGTAGCCGCCCCCACGCTCACTTGTCTGCAATACCCGGAGGGCATCGTCGACCTAGAGTTTCGTAAGTTTCTTGCCGGACGCGGCGTCGTGGTGGCGGGAGCATTGGCTTCCCTCGCCGGCAAGGCCTTCCGCATTGGGCACATGGGTAACGTAACCGCCGCAGAACTAAGGCAGGCAGTCGGGCTGATAGGCGAGGCCCTTGCCGCACAAGGGCGCAAGGCCGACATTGCTGCGGCGCAGGCAAAATTCGACGCCAATATATAGTCCTGTTTCACGCCGGCATGAAGCTTAGCAAGGCCTCCCGCATTATTTTTGCCGCCAGAACGGCCGTAATCTGCGCGAGATCGAGAGCGGGCGCAACCTCTACCAAGTCAAAGCCGACCACGTTGCATTGCCCTAAAACATGGACGGCACGGATGATGTCCCCTGAAGTGCATCCGCCTGGCTCCGGCGTACCCGTACCGGGCGCGAAACCCGGGTCAACCACGTCAATGTCTAACGATACATAGACCGGGCGTTTACGCAGTTCGGGCAGCGCTTGGCTAAGGGCCGGGTGAATCTGGTAAAACGACACATTGGTGTGTTCTTCGGCGAATTTACGCTCCTCGCGCGAGCCGGACCTAATGCCAAACTGATAGAGGTTTTTCGGGCCAATCAGCTCGGCCACGCGGCGCATAACCGTAGCGTGCGAAAAACGCTCACCCAGATAGTCGTCCCTTAAGTCGGCGTGGGCGTCAAAGTGCACCACGGCAAGGTTCGGGTACTTTTCTGACATGGCCTGAATTATGGGCCAAGATATGAGATGCTCTCCGCCCAAAGCGAAGGGCATTTTGTTTGCGGCTAAAACGGCCCGCATCGCATCATGGATAATCTCTAGACTGGCCGGCACATTGCCTATCGGCAGGCTCAAGTCGCCGGCGTCATAGTAGGCGCGATCAAACAGTGACCTGTCCAAGTAAAAGCTGTACTCCTCCACACCGTAGGATACTTCGCGCACGCGCTGCGGTCCTAGGCGACTGCCGGGGCGAAAACTGACGGTGTAATCCATGGGGACCCCTAGGATAACAGCTTTAGCCGCGTCAAAATCAGCGGTGTTAGCTAAAAACCCTGTGCTCGGCTCAATCAATTTTTTTAGCGAAACAAGACTCACACTCAAACCTCCCAGTGGCTATATTACAGGTATTGTACCACACCATGCAGCTCTGTCCTGCGCCTGCGCTTCCAGCGTGAAATTGTACCGCCTCGCGATCATCGTGCAGGAGTTTTCACCATCCGTGTCGAAGATGTGCGCTGAAACTTCGGCGTTACTGCCGAAAATGAGGCGGTGATGATTCTGGCGCGAACGGATAGTGCACCATGGCTCAGGCAGGCCCTGCTTACCCTTTTGCTGGCCATTGACGAAGGTGTGCACATTGTGGACGCCACCGGCGTCACGGTGTACTACAACGCCCAAGCGGGAGAACTGGATGGGCTCGAGCCCGAGTCTGTCATTGGCAGGCATATCCTCGATGTATATCCCTCGTTAACATGGGAGAGCAGTACCTTGCTTAAAGTTTG
The DNA here is from genome assembly GCA_002292025.1 of Firmicutes bacterium UBA994. Classification (GTDB taxonomy): domain Bacteria; phylum Bacillota; class UBA994; order UBA994; family UBA994; genus UBA994. Next base: position 8,695 of record DBBC01000007.1, on the reverse strand, counting down.
CCGTGCCAAACGTCCGCTGCTCTCCGAACAGCAAACCTTCACCAATTTTAAAGGGCAGCGTGTGACTACCGTAAACATGACCCTCCCCATTATCGTTGACCATCGCTTAGTGGGAGCGGTAGAAATCAGCAAGAATATTACCGCCGTGCGGGAGCTCTCCGAACAGCTGCTTGATTTGCAGAAACTGAGCACTGACAGCCAAGCGGAAGGCGCTCCCCTCTACAAGGCGGTCGCGCGGTATACCTTTGCCGACATCTACGGGCAAACCCAAAAAATGGTCGAACTCAAATCTTTGGCACAACGCGCGGCGACGACAAACTCCCCCGTGCTGATTGTCGGGGAGACCGGCACAGGCAAGAAGATGTTAGCACAGGCCATACACAACGCCAGCCGCCGTAGGCAGAGGCCGTTCATTGCGCAAAACTGTGCCACAGTACCCGACCCCCTGCTGGAAGCCATGCTCTTTGGTACCACTAGGGCGAGTTTCCCCAGCGCGGAAAATCGGCCGGGGCTATTTGAAGTGGCATATCAGGGAACACTGTGTTTAGATGCGCTTGGCGCTATGTCCATTGAGCTTCAAGGCAAGCTGCTGTGCCTACTACAAGCGGGGTGCGTGCGCCGCGTCGGCGACAGCAAGGAGCGCCCGCTAGACGTGAGACTTATCACCATCCTGAGCGAAGACCCTTCCTCTGCCGTGCGTAGAGGTGCGTTGCGCGCGGATTTGCTGGCACGCTTAAACGTCGTAACCTTGCGCGTGCCGCCCCTGCGCGAGCGGCGCGACGACTGCGTATTGTTAGCCAACCATTTTGTTAACCACTACAATCGCGTATACGCACGGCGTGTCATCGGGCTGTCCGAGGACGTAATCCGCCTCTTTACGGCCCACACCTGGCCGGGAAACGTGCGCGAGCTGCGGCACGCGCTCGAAGGGGCGATGAGCACCATGGACGGCGATGTCATCGAATCCGCGCACTTGCCGTATGACCTGCGCGAGGGACGAAGTCACTTTGCCCCTGCGGCGCACGCTTTTCCTATTGAATCCGCAGCCGGAAGTCGCAGCTTGCACGATACCCTAGCCGACGTGGAAACCCGCCTGATAGAGCAGGCCATGCAGCAAGCGCGCGGCAACGTTACCCTCGCCGCGGAGATACTGCGCATCCCCCGCCAAACCCTGCAATACAAATTGCGCCACGCCCGCTCGCTACAAACATAAACAAGGGAGGTTTTATCATGCCAAAAACAGGATGCCCCTACGGCACACATCGCGTCCTCTCCCCCCACGGCGTCTTACCACAGCCCGCCTGGAAACTCGACAACACCATGACACTTTACGACAACGAAATTTTGCTTGACGTGGAGCGGCTAAATATTGATTCTGCGAGTTTCACCGAAATAAAAAGCCGCGCTCACCGCGAAGAAGCTGCTATCCGCACCATTATGCTTGACCTTGTCAAGGAGCGAGGCAAGCACCATAACCCAAATACCGGCAGCGGCGGCATGTTTGTGGGCGTGGTGCGCGCTATCGGCGACAAGCTTATCGGCAAGATTGACCTGAAGCCCGGCGACCGTGTCGCCTCGCTGGTTTCACTTTCCCTTACTCCGCTCGTTATCGAGGAGATTATCGCTGTACACATGAATATTGACCAAGTAGAAATCAAGGGACAGGCTATTTTGTTTGAGAGCGGCATTTACGCCAAGTTACCGGACGACATGCCGGAATCACTGGCTCTCGCCGTATTGGATGTGGCGGGTGCGCCAGCGCAGGCCGCTAAGCTGGTGCGCCCCGGGGACAAGGTGCTCGTTATCGGCGGGGGAGGCAAGTCAGGGCTTCTCTGCTTGCACGAGGCTAAAAAGCGCGCCGGCATCACCGGCCAAGTTATCTCCCTTAATCCGAGCGCCGCGGGGTGTGAGAGAGTGCGGAGCAGGAACCTCGCCGATACCGTGATTCAAGCCGACGCCACCAACGCCTTGCAAGTGATGGAGGCGGTGAGCCTAGCCACTGCGGGGCAAATGTGCGACTTGGTTATCAACTGCGTAAACATTCAGGGCACCGAGATGAGCTCTATTTTGGCCACGCGCCATCGCGGCACGGTGTATTTCTTTAGTATGGCCACCTCTTTCACCGCAGCGGCTTTAGGAGCAGAGGGAGTTGGCAAGGATATTACTATGTTAATCGGCAACGGCTACACTACCGACCATGCCGCGATCGCCCTGAATACACTGCGCGAAAATCCGGTGCTGCGGGAGTTGTTCGAGGCTACCTACGTCAAATAGCCATTATCCACGAAGGGCACTAAGGTCCACTAAGGGTATATATTCATGCGTCTTCGTGCATTCTTGGTGTTCTTAGTGGATTACCGCTCCTGCTGCTTAGTCGTTTTGAGGTTGTATATGGAGGAGAATACATGCCAAGAACTGACATACCCCTATGGAAAGACGTAACTGATGCCGAGTGGGACGACTGGCACTGGCAAGTGCGCAACCGTATCCAAGATCTAAACACGCTCTCACAGGTCGTCACTCTTACGCCGGCGGAAAGCGAGGCTGTGTCCGCAACGCTGGGCAGTTTGCGCATGGCCATAACCCCGTACTACGCCACGCTGATTGCCCCTAATAACCCCTGCTGTCCCATACGACGCCAAGCCATTCCCACCGACCGCGAGTTAGTTAGGGCCCCCGAAGATATGGCCGACCCGCTGCATGAAGACAGCGATTCCCCCGTGCCCGGGCTAACCCATCGCTATCCCGACCGCGTGCTGTTCCTCGTTACCGACCAGTGCGCCATGTATTGCCGCCATTGCACTCGCCGCCGCTTTGCCGGGCAGCACGACAAGCCCGCCAGCCTGGCACAGCTAGACGGCGCCATCGAGTACATTGCCAACACCCCCGTCGTGCGCGATGTACTCATCTCCGGCGGCGACGCTTTAGCGTTGTCTGACGACCGCCTAGAATACATTATTAAGCGCTTGCGTGCCATACCGCACGTGGAAATTATTCGCTTGGGCACCCGCATTCCGGTGGTTATGCCCATGCGTGTAACCGAGGAACTATGTGCCATGCTCAAGCGCTATCACCCCATTTGGCTGAACACACACTTTAACCATCCCACGGAAATCACCCCTGCGGCACAAGCCGCCTGTGCCCGTCTGGCCGACGCCGGTATCCCGCTGGGCAATCAGTCCGTACTCTTGCGAGGGATAAACGACTGCCCGCAAGTGATGAAACAGCTCGTGCACGCTTTGGTCAAGATGCGCGTACGCCCCTACTATATCTACCAGTGCGACTTGTCGCAAGGCATTTCCCATATGCGCACATCGGTGGCCCGCGGCGTCGAGATTATCGAAAGCCTGCGTGGGCACACATCAGGCTACGCCGTACCCACCTTTGTCGTGGACGCGCCGGGCGGGGGCGGTAAAATACCGGTGATGCCGCAGTACCTAATCTCTATGTCCGAGCGCAAAGTGATTCTGCGCAATTTCGAGGGCGTAATCTCCGCCTATACCGAGCCAGCGGAGCGGATAAGCAGCTGCATCGACTGCCAAGCCTGCCAAGAGCAGACTGGCTTCGGACTAACAGAGCTTCTTAACGGCAAGAAAGTCTCCATTGAGCCGCAAGGCCTGCATCAAGACCGCCAGCGCTTTCGCCGAGGTGAGTAGCCTATGCGGCTCTTGGAGCGCATAGAGCAGAGCGGATGCAAGTCGGTATCGGTGGTGGGATTAGCCAAGAACGCCGGTAAAACCGTGGCAGTAAACACCATCATCCGGCAGTGCGTCGAGGCCGGAGTCACCCTCGGCCTGTCTTCCCTTGGCTATGACGGCGAGAAAATTGACGTACTCAGCCGCCTAGCTAAACCGCGCATTTTTGTGCCTGAGGGTACTATCCTTGCCACCGCCGCAGACACGCTTCCCCGTGCCGCCGCAGGACTAGAAATACTAGCGACAACCAATTACATTACCGCCTTAGGCGAGGTAATGCTGGTGCGGGCGCGCGAAAGCGGCCATGTCGAGGTCGCTGGGCCGGACAGTCTGGCCGAAATGCGTCACTGTATCGCCGCTATGCAGGGGCTAGGCTGCCGGCTCGTGCTGGTAGACGGCGCGCTGGACCGCATCGGCTCTGCCGCCCCCACGATTACCGACGGCACGGTGCTTGCCACCGGGGCTGTGGCGGGCGGCAATATGCGGCGTATCCTTATCCGCAGTATGCATGTGAAGGCGATCCTTTCTCTGCCCGGGGTAAGCGATCCCGCTCTGCGCGCGACAGCGGGTGCGGCTTGTCAGGCCGGGCAGCTGCTGGTTGTGGATAGCGCCGGCGTACGGCAGCTCCCCCTCATTTCAGCCATCGGGCATGCCGCCGCCGTGATCAGCCACCTGTCCCCCGCAGAACCCTTTTCTCTGGTTGTTCCGGGAGCCATCACCGATTCTCTGCTCGGCGAACTCCTCTATCACCCGCGCCTCGTAAAACAGATTCGCCTAGTGTCGCCTGACCCTACCCATGTGTTCGTCGGGCCCGAGATTTGGCAAAAGTTTTTGCACTTTGGCGGCCGCGTGGAAGTGCTAAAGCCCATTACTATCCTCGCCGTTACCGTCAATCCCACCGCCCCCGCGGGCAAGTCCTACGCTCCGCGCGAATTTGCCTTAGAATTAGCCCGCGCGCTCGCGCCCTTGCCGGTTTATGACTTATTCTTGGGGGAAACAGCAGTGCCCTTATAGGAGGTGTGTAATGTCTGACGCCGGCTTGATGCTTGGCATTGAGTATTTTCTAGCCTGTCTTGCGCCCACATCTCCCTATGGGCAAGCACAGGCTAAAGGACTGCGCCCTTTTAAGCCGGGCCAAGAAGGTGACCTAAAAGAAGAGCTGGCCTCACTTGAGCAAGCTATCTCCCTACTTGCCACTCACCTCAGTGAAATTATAAAAATTCGCCATTACTTAGCCCAGCTTCCGGATTGGCGTGAGCCTCTGCACGAAGTCACAGCCGGCGGCGTTCTCTCCGATGTCGAGCTGTTTTCCCTTAAGCAAAACCTGTATTTTTTCGCGCGCATTAAAGAATTGCAAGCCACACTGGCACCTCGGCTGCCAGTAAAGTATGAGCCTGCGGACTTTCACACGCTGCTCGCCCTCCTTGACCCCGACAACTCCGGCTCCCCGTCCTTTTATCTCTCAGACAGCTACTCTTTACGCCTAGCTGAGTATCGCGACAAAATCCGCGCACAGCAGCGAGCGGCTAATCGCCAGAGCGAAATCCAGAAAGAGCGGGCGGCAAAGCTTGTGGGCTTATCGTTTAACCCTGCGGGGGAAATAGCCGCACCGCGCCACGACAGGAGTCTGCAGAACCGCATCGAAGGCACGAATCTCTTTATTCAGAGCCGCGAAACCTACACCGAGCGCTATTACCAGCTCAAACCCACACCACAGGAAATTACCCTAGCGCAAGAACTCGATCGCTTACTTAAACACGAGCAAGCAGAAGAAGAAAGAGTCAGGCATAAGCTCTCTTTATCTGTAAAAGTAGAGGCGGAGCGTCTGCGCCAAACGATTGCCAGTCTAGGGCGCCTAGACCTGCTGCTGAGTAAAGCATTGCTCGCGCGTGATTGGCGGTGTGTGCGGCCGGAACTCATCGAGCGAGATGCACCGGCAGAATTTGTTATGGATAAAGCCCGTCATCCAGAGGTAGAAGCCAGCCTAAGAAAGCAGGGAAAGGCATTTACCCCGGTGAGCATCAGCCTGCAAACCGGTGTGGCAGTGGTTACCGGCGCCAATATGGGAGGCAAGACCGTAACCTTGCGCACGGTAGGGCTCCTCGCCTCTCTCGTTGCCTACGGCATGTTTGTCCCAGCTAGTTTCTGTCGCACCTGTCTCTTTACGCATATCACTATTTTAACGGGCGAATACAGCGTCTTTGTCACCGGCCTCAGCCGCTTTGGCCATGAAATAGCCGCGCTCTGCAGAGCCCTGCCGTCAGCACAAACGCGGGCCCTGCTCCTCGTTGACGAGCTGGCGTCCTCCACTAACCCGGCCGAGGGTAGCGCGCTGGCCCAGGCTGTAGCCGAGCATCTAGCGCGGTCCGCCAGTGTTTGCCTGTTAACCACCCATTACGACCGCATGGCCTTCCTTAAGGATGTCGCCCATTGGCAGGTCGTGGGCTTAAGTAATGTGCCAAGCGTGGTGTTAGCGCAAGCGCTGGCAGATTCCCCTGCGGCAAGTCAGCGTGACCTAGCAGAGCTTATGGACTATACGCTTACGCCTACGGAACCCACTCGTCATCTGCCGCGAGAGGCGCTGCGCGTTGCCGCTCATTTGGGCCTACCCGCAAGCATCCTCGCCCGCGCGGCCGAACTGCTGCACCGCTAAACGGCAATTTGCACGCGAAAGGAGCGCTAAAATGCCTAAGTTAAACCTAGACCCAGCCAAAGTCACAAGCGCGCGTAGCGCGGCGGCAGGCATCAGCCAAGAAATACACACATTTATCGCCGCACATACTACCGCAGCCGTAGAGCGCACCGTAGCACGCCTTTTTGGCATTGACGGCGTTGATGGCGACGGTGTGCCGCTAGCTAACCGTGTGGTAGAGGACCTAGTGAGAGGAGGCATACTCCCGCGCGGCGCAGGGCTCGCCCTTGGCAACGCCTGCGCCTCGCTCGCGCTCACACCGCGCCAAGCCGCCGAACAAATAGCCGCGGGACGCCTTTCCTTGGCTAAGATTCCCTTTACACCGGATAAAGCCCGTGCCGCAGCTGACACCCACGCCGATGAAGCGCTGCGGCGAATTGCGTCACAGCGCAAGCAGCGCGAGCGACTGTTGGCGGAGCTGGGGGAGGGGCCGCGGCCATACCTTTACGTAATCGTAGCCACCGGTAACATCTACGAAGATGTCACCCAAGCCCGCGCCGCAGCTAGGGCGGGAGCGGATATTATCGCCGTCATCCGCACTACCGGGCAGAGCCTACTTGACTACGTTCCCTACGGCGCTACTACCGAAGGCTTTGGCGGCACCTACGCCACACAAGAGAACTTTCGCATTATGCGCCTCGCCTTAGACGAGATAGGGCAAGAGCTTAAGCGTTACATCCGCCTCGTCAACTACGCCTCCGGCCTGTGCATGCCGGAAATCGCCGCCATGGGCGCGTTAGAGCGGCTAGACATGATGCTTAATGACGCGCTGTACGGCATTCTATTTCGCGATATCAATATGCAGCGCACGTTTATCGACCAGTACTTCTCTCGCATTATTAATGGCTATGCCGGCATTATAATTAACACAGGCGAAGACAACTACCTTACTACCGCCGACGCCGTGACAGCCGCACATACCGTGCTGGCCTCACAGTTTATTAACGAACAGCTGGCCCACCTCTCGGGTCTGCCGAACCGGCAAATCGGCCTCGGCCACGCCTTTGAGATTGACCCGAGCTTGCCAGACTCCATGCTGTTGGAGCTGGCTCAGGCACAGATGGCGCGGCAGATTTTCCCTGAGGCGCCGCTCAAGTACATGCCCCCCACTAAACATATGACGGGGAACATCTTTGCGGGACACACCATGAACGCCATGTTTAACCTCACCGCGGTGCTTACAGGGCAGGGCATTCAATTGCTGGGCATGCTGACCGAAGCCATTCATACACCTTTCCTACAGGATCGCTATCTGGCCTTAGAAAACGCGCGCTACGTTGCGCGCGCCGCGCGTTCGCTCACTGACGAACTGATTTTTATCCCGGGCGGCAAAGCCGAGCAACGTGCCGACGAAGTGTTAGGCCAAGCACTAGCCTTGCTCCGCAGGGTTGAGCAGCTAGGCCTGATGGAAGCTATAGAGCAAGGCATTTTTGCCGACGTAAAGCGGAGCCGCTTCGGGGGCAAAGGGCTTGAGGGCGTGGTCAAACAAGCGCCTGACTACTACAATCCCTTTATTGTGCCGATGTTAACGAAAAAGCATCTTAACGGAGGTGATGCGTAGTGGAAATTCGCCCTTACGGTGATACCCTTAACGACGGCGCCATGCAACTTTCTTTTACTTTGCCCGTTCTTCCCGGCGCCGAGGCCAAAGAGGCAGCCAAGCAGTTAGTGCACCGCATGGGCTTTGAGGCGGTAAGCGTCGTGCACATGGGGGATTTGGGCGAAGGCTTTAGCTTCTTTGTGGTCTATGCCAAGACCCCCATGGCGATAGACTTTTCAAGCATTTCTGTGCCCAAGGTAGATGCCAAACAAATGGGGTTTTACCAGATCAACGAGTTTATCCGCCAAGAGATTGGCCGTAAAGTCGTGGTCATAGGTGCCTGCACCGGCACCGACGCCCACACGGTTGGACTGGATGCGATTATGAACATGAAAGGATACGCCGGTGAATATGGTCTGGAACGCTATCCGGAAATAGTAGCCATCAATCTCGGCAGCCAAGTGCCGAACGAAACACTTATTGCCCGGGCAATAGAACACAATGCCGACTGCCTGCTCGTGTCCCAAGTAGTCACCCAGAAGGACGTGCACATCCCCAATCTTACCCAGCTGGTAGAGCTGCTAGAGGCCGAGGGCCTGCGCGACCGTCTCGTGCTGGTCTGCGGCGGGCCGCGCATCTCCCACGAGCTGGCCATCGAGCTAGGCTTTGATGCCGGCTTCGGCCCCGGCACCCTCCCCCCCCACGTGGCCTCCTTTATCGTGCAGGAGCTATCCCGCAGGAAGCATTAGGGACGGCAGACCGTGTCAC